>NZ_JBFBAZ010000089.1:0-33983 GCF_040682475.1 Hamadaea sp. NPDC051192 | reverse complement strand
TTCTTTTCGGGTGTTTTGTTCTCTGCGTGTTTCCCTCCCGTTGTGTGGGGCCCCCAATCTCCCCAACCCACCCCCCCCACAACCCTGATCTGCCTGCCGGGCGTACGCCGGTGCCGGGAACTTTCGCCCGCGCTGTGTCCTGAGCGGCCCGTTTCGACATCAGTCAGGCGAAAGATCCCCGCCAGCTGCGTTCGATCATGATCCAGATCCCGTGACGTGTCGGAAACGGGGCCTAGTACGACACGGATCGGGATGTGGATCATCACCAGCGGCGGGGGATATCCGTGCTGGATCCCGTTCCGGTTCGTGTAGTATTCGCTGGGCGCTTCCCTCGGGATGCGCGACGCGGGCGTAGCTCAATGGTAGAGCCTCAGTCTTCCAAACTGATTACGTGAGTTCGATTCTCATCGCCCGCTCCATCGATAGACCCAGGCTTTCCCGATTGGCCGTACGACACGCACTGGTCATCGTCCACGGCCAGCATCCTGCGCGTGCAGCCAGACCTGGAGCACGTCGAACGTCGCAGCAGCCGCGGTGGCCGTAGCTTTCTTGGCTATCGGCCCGGCCGTGGGTGTGGGTCGCCGACTATGCGAACCGTTTGGCAAAGAGCGAGGACGTCTTCCCGAGAGCAACGGTGCCCACGATTCGACCCGGCCGCGCCTGCCAGCTATAGCCTGTCAACGTTTCAGGGAGCGCCGGAGGATTCGTGAAGAGCAGAGTGGTCGGATTCGTCGGAGGGCTCATTTGTGCGCTTACCCTCCACGTGCTGTTGCCCGCCAAAGCTGCTGACGCCGTCTGGGGCGGTAACGACAGCCCCGGCGAGTGGCTCTTCTACATGTCGGCTGCCAGCGCCTGCATGCTGCCGTTCACCGGAGCTGTCGGTTGGCTGATCTACCGGCCGCCGCAGGCGCGACATTTCGGTGCCGGCTTGCTGGTCGGACTGGCTCTGTCGTTACTGCTGGCGGCGACCGCCGTGGTAGCTGGGTACGCGCCGCCGTGGGTGAACGACGACCCGGTGTGAGGCCGTGTATGAATTTTGTGCATCGAATGTAGTCGACGTCTCTAGCCTCGGTTGCTGTCCACAAGTGACCAACCTCGACAGGAGGCGTCCGGTGAGCCCTCTCCGACTACGTGGGGCGCTCGTCGCCCTGACTGCGACTGCCCTAGTCGTGACTGCGGGGGCGACGGCAATCGCGGCGAGCACGTCGACTTTCCCGCTGGCCGACCCTGACACCGTTCTAGCGAAGGACGGCTCGTACGTCACCTATGGCACGACCGTCGGCGCCGGGAAGGGTACGCGCTGCGGCGCGACCGGCCGGCTGTTCGTGCCCGTTCTCGTCCACGGCTCCGGCAGTGATGTCGGCATGGCCAACTGTGCGGCGGACGATGCGCTGCCGTCCGGGCCGGGTGCCTGGGCTGAGCCCGACGGGGCGATCTGGGCACCGGGCGTCGCGCGTTTCGGTGACCGGTTCTTCATGTTCTACACGGCCTCCCGCAAGGGTTCCGGCCAGAAGTGCATCGGCCGGGCGATCTCCAGCAGCGCTCGCGGTCCGTTCGTCAACCAGGGTGAATGGGCCTGCCCCGACGCGGGTCGGTGGGCGCTGGACGCCAATCCTTTCGTCGCGGGCGGGAATCTGTATGTGACCTACCGGGATGACGCGATCGCGACGGGCGCCGAGACCGGCATCTCCACCGTCCGGACCGACAGCGAGGGACGTGCGATCTGGGACACCCGGCGCGACATGCTCAAGAGCACCGACATCACGTGGGACACCGCGAAGACCAGCGGCGGTACGCACGTCGTGGAGAACCCGTCGATGTGGAAGGCCGCCGACGGGCACTGGTACCTGATGTATTCGGGCAACAACTGGGACAGCCCCCGGTACGCGACCGGCATCGCGAACTGTGGCACGACCCCGTTGCCCGGTTCCCGCTGTACGCCTATCCGCGAGGGTGTCGCGCGTCCCTTCTTCGGCTTCACCGGAGCGACCGGGCTCAACCCGATCCGTGGTCTTCCCAGCAATCATCAGGGCCCCGGCGGAATGGACGTCTTCACCGCCGCCGACGGCTCCTACCGCGTGGTCTGGCACTGGTGGGACGGGGCTAACCGGTTCCCGATGACCGGCGTGCTGACCCGGCCCTCCTCCGGCTTCCTCGTGTCCTGACCCCTGCTTCCACAAAGGAGATCCGTGATGCCAATCAGTAGACGACGCGCGCTCGGCCTGGCCGGTGGCGCCGCCCTTGCCGGAGCTACCGGCGCACTGGGCCTGGCCGAGTCCGCCGGTGCGGCGACCGCTTGGCGAAACCTCGGCGTCGTCACCGCCAACATCGGCCGGGACAACCTCGGTCAGCGGGAGGCCGCGATCGTCGCCGTCCGCAACGCCCTCAGCATGGAAGGTCCCCAGGACCGGCCGCTCGTCGGCTGGCAGGAGATCGGCGAGGGCGACGGCGACGAGAAGGAGAAGGGCTGGATCAACGAGCACTTCGGGCCGTACTACAACAACCTGCACCTGAACGATGGCGGGCACCTCGTCCCGATGTCCGTGCCCAAGGTGTACACGGTGCTCGCCCAGCGGGTCACGCCCGTGCACCCGGGTAAGGAAGGCGTCTCGCCGAACCGGGTGATCACCGAGGTCCTCCTGGGCGCGGCCGACGACCCGGCGCTCAAGTTCGCCTTCGTCAACACGCACTTCGTGGCTGGGGCGTACAACGGGAAGGAAGACCCATATGAGGCGTGGCGGGACCGGATGTGGGCGCTGCACTTCGACACCCTCCGGAACACCGTCATGGAATATTGGCGTACGCGTGGCTATCCGGTGATCTGGACCGGCGACACCAACCGTGACCCGATGCCGAAGCTGTACCCGGAGCGGGAGACGCGGGCCTTCGGCTCCGGCATCGATCACATCGGCTGGATCCAGGGCACGAACGGCGTACAGATCCAGCTGCGGAACACGAAGGTCGTCCCGATGAACGTCGACGGCCACGACGCCCGGGTGGCGGTGCTCCAACTCCGCCGGGTCTGACGCGCAGACCTTTCGCGCCCGGCATTCCTCGGTGGGATGCCGGGCGTCGACGCAGTTTCTGTTATCGATCTGTCCCGCGTGCATCTCCTACATGAGGATCACCGGATCGATCGGGGAGAGACATGTCAAGGTCAGCAACAACAAGCAGGCGGGCACCGAGGTTCAGCCTGCGCAGATCCGCCCGCGTCGCAATGGCTTCAGCGGCGGCCGGCGTACTCGTGATGGCCGGAATCGTGGCCGGAGGCACCGCGGCCAACGCAGCGACGGTGGCGGCTTTCCCCGGCGCCGCGGGCCCGGCGATGTACGCGACCGGCGGCCGCGGTGGCGACGTCTACCACGTCACCAATCTCACCGACAACGCCAGCAACCCGCAGGCAGGATCGCTGCGATACGGCATCACGACCGTTCCCAGCGGTGGCCGGACGATCGTCTTCGACGTGGCGGGCACCATCAAGCTGTCGCCGGCCGGGCGCCAGGGTTGGCTGACGATCAACGCGAGCAACTTGACCATCGCTGGGCAGACCGCGCCCAAACCTGGCATCACGATCATGGGCCAGGCCACGAAGGTCACCGGGAAGAACGTCATCATCCGGCACGTGAAGTTCCGGCCCGGCAAGGATCAGGCCAATCCCGAGTCGGCGACCAATGATGGGATCTGGATCACCGGGGACGACGTCATCGTCGACCACGTCTCGGTCAGTTGGGCCGACGACGAGGGCATCAGCGTCAGCGACGCCGCCGGCCAGGTCACGGTGCAGTACGCCATCGTGTCCGACGGCCTGAACTACAACGGCCACAGCTACGGAGCCCTGGTCGGCAGCGACGTCACCGGCTCGAACGTCGCGTACCACCACAACCTGTTCGCCCACCAGGTCAGCCGGCTGCCCCGGCTGGGCAACGAGACCGGTGCGGTGAACAACGTCGAGTGGAGCAACAACGTCATCTTCGAGGGCAAGGGCTACAGCGGCGCCGATCAGCTCGCCAACGGCAACTTCGTCGGCAACACGTACCTGCGGCAGAACTCCGGCAATCCTGAGGTCTACACCGGGGCCACCGGAACGGCGGCGTACATCTCGGGTAACCGCGCCGACTATGACGGCGACTCGAACCTGACCAACGGCGTGGACATCGCCTGGGACCGCTTCACCAGCGTGCCGACGCACAACTCCAGCCGTTTCAACGTCCCCAACGTCACCACCGAGTCGGCCGGCGCCGCGCTGACCAAGGTCCTCGACAGTTCGGGCGCGTTCTGGTGGGCGCGCGACGCCGTCGACACCCGGGTGATCAGCGAAACCCGCTCGACCAGCGGCTCGGTCATCAACGATCCCAACTCCACCGAGTGGAACAACCTCTGGAATGCCGCGCAGGTGAGCAGCCCCAGCGGCTGGGACACCGACCACGACGGTATGCCGAACGCGTGGGAGTCGGCGGCGGGTCTGAACCCGAGCGCCGACGACCACAACGGCGACGCGGACGGCGACGGATACCGCAACATCGAGGAGTACCTCGACTACGCCGCCCAGGGCAGCAAGCCTCTGCCGACGACCTCGCCCACCACTTCGCCGACGGCGTCCACTTCGCCGACCGCGTCCACTTCGCCGTCGACCGTCCCCACGACGCCCCCGCCCAGTGGAGCGTGCTCGGCTGCGTACCAGTCGGTCAATTCTTGGCCGGGTGGATTCCAAGGTGAGGTGACGGTGACGGCCGGCACCGCCGCGATCAGCGGTTGGACCGTCAAGTGGACGCTTGCCGGCGGCCAGACGATCAGCCAGACCTGGAACGGCCGACTCACCGTGAGCGGCACGGCGGCGACGGTCACCAACGAGTCCTACAACGGGGCGTTGGCGGCGGGAGCGTCGACCACGTTCGGCTTCACCGCAGCCGGCACTGCGACCACCCCGGCCCTGACCTGCACCAGCCCGTAGCGATCGGTCCCGCCGCTGTGCCGCATATCCCGTGCACGGCGGCGGGCCGCTGCCTGGCGGCATCATGGTCAGGTGATCAACGGCGAACTCGACGGCGTCGCTGGCTATGTCGCCGACAGCAGAGGCGCTGGTCGGCAAGGCAGGTATTTCGAGCTGCTCCATGGCCGGTTCCTTCGATTGCCGGAGGATCAGCGCGCCGATTTCGTCCAGGCCCTGGTTCACGATGCCCGGGCGATCAGCGAGGAGCATCTTGCGCTGTTGTTCAGCGGACGTCTGGACTTGGGTGGCTGGCGGTCGAGGATCGTCGCGGCCTGGCTGGTCGCCATGGGTCGGCGCGTGGCTTTTCGGCGCCAGATCGGCGAGCTGTTGTTGGCGAGCGACATGACGTATGCGGGCCAGGGATACTGCGTCGCGCTGGCGGCATTGGGCACCGAGGAGGACGCCGCCATCCTGATCGCGTACCTCGACCGCTATCTGCCGCGCATCGAGCTTCGATACGACCAGCACTGGGCGATGGCTGCCTTGGTCCATCTCGACGCGGTACGCGGGACCCGATTCGCTGATCCGTTCCTGGTCGCGGAGGGACTGTGGCAGCGCTGGGCGAACGGGCTCCCTCACCAGCCCGTCGCGTTTGAACACCTGCGGTCGCGGATCGCCGAAGCGTGTGGGCTCCGGAGCTGACTATCTTGAACGACATGACCGCCGAGCCGTCACTGCAACCGATCCATCTTGAGATCCTCGTAGCGACGTTCGTCGACACCGACGAGGTGTCCGCCATCAAACTGAGCGATGACTCAGCGCGGGATGACCACATGATCCAGTTCGCGCTCCCCGCGGCGAGCCGCCCGGACGTCCTCGGCTATGAGGTGGTCAATGCCGAAGGTCGAGCAGCGTTCGAGCCGGTGACCTCGTGGCGCCTCTCCGGCCGAGACCTCTACCTCGAATACCTCCCGCGTGCTGCCGAGATGCTTGGCTTCCCGCAGATTCAGCACCTACGGCTGAGCATTCCGGATGCCGATCTGGCGGAGCTGACGCGCCTTCTTCCCCAGGTCGTCTGGGACGCGTGCTATTTGGTCGACTGATCGATCCGAGCGTGGAACGCATCTGGCGGCGGCTTCGACCGAAAACGCCGGAGCCCGGACCGGCGCGAGGCGGGTCCGGGCTTTCCGAAACGAGCGGCTAGAGCGCGGCGACGAATTCGCGGATGTCGCCGACGTAGAGGTCGGTCGCCTCGTGGGCGGCGTAGTGCCCACCGGCGTTGCGCGGGCCGCCCTTCGGGAGGTCGGCGTCGTACTTGCGCCAGCGGACGACGTTCGCGTGGTCGCGCTCGACGAGCGGCCGGATCGACTGGAAGTCGCCGGCGAAGATGGCCACGCCCAGCGGTGCGGTCGTCGGGCCTTCCGGCTTCTCGTCGGTGTGGGCGTCCTCGTAGTAGAAGCGGATCGCCGAGCCGGAGGTGCCGGTCAGCCAGTAGATCGCGGTGTTGGCGATGACGAAGTCCGCGTCGAGCGATTCGCCCATGAGCTGGGCGTTCCAGGCGAGCAGGCCCACCGGCGAGTCGGCTAGCGCGAACGCGAGGGTCTGCGGCTGCTGCGAGTGCAGGGTGTTGAACGAGAACATGTTCTCGTAGAACCATTGCAGGTGCTGGAGGGCGGCGTAGTCCTCGGGGTCGAACGTCGCGAACTCGGCCGAGTCGCCGGACGGGAACGAGAACGCCTGCGTCACGTGGACGCCGATCACCTTGTCGGGCGCGACGCGGCCCATTTCCGGCGCGATCATCGAACCGGCGTCGTTGCCCGCCGCGACGTAGCGCTCGTAACCGAGGCGGTCCATCAGCTCGACCCAGGCGCGGGTGGTGCGGAAGCGGTTCCAGCCCGCCGAGCGGGTCGGTCCGGAGAAGCCGAAGCCGGGCAGCGACGGGATCACCAGGTGGAACGCCGGTGCCGCCGAGTCGGCCGGGTCGGTGAGCGGCTCGATGACGTCCAGGAACTCGACGACCGAGCCTGGCCAGCCGTGCGTGAGGATCATCGGCGTCGCGTCCTCGCGCGGCGAGCGTACGTGCAGGAAGTGGATGTCTTCGCCGTCGATCTCGGTGGTGAACTGCGGGTACGCGTTCAGCCGAGCCTCCAGCGCCCGCCAGTCGAACGCCGTCCGCCAGTGCTCGACGAGCGTGCGTACGCGGTCGTTGGTCATGCCGTTCGAACCGTTGGCCCCGGGCAGCTCGTTCGGCCAGATGATCCGGTCGAGGCGGGCGGCGAGGTCGTCGAGCTGCGCCTGGGCGACGTCGACGCGGAAGGGGCGGATCGCGGTCATCAGAGCCTCCAACTGGAGCGGAATGTTTCGTTCCGTCTCAGCATAGCAGAACGGAACGTTCCATTCCAATATCCGACGACGGGCAGGTCAGGTTCATTCACCTGTCCGGCTCGGTTAAACGGCGGTTTGCTGGAGCATTCGGTAACGAACGGCAACAAACGGGAGGTGGACGGTGTCCAGATCGCTGCTTCATCGAGTGGTCATCGCGTTCGGACTGGCCGCGGCGGTCGTGATCACACCGGCGAGCGCACACGCGGGGCAGGCGGCCAAGGCCCTGGCTGTCGGTGGCTTGGGGGTGGAGGGCGACGGCTTCTACGGCGAACTGGTCGCGGTCACGACCTTCGCGATCCGGTTGCCGGTGCCGCAGCCGACCGAGGTCGACGTCACCGTCTTCGACGTCGACGGGACGGCGCTGGGAAGCCCCAGTACGCAGGACGCCCCTCAGTTCGGCTTGGACGTCGAAGCGTCCACGACTTCTCGGCTCTCTCGGGACGGCGTACCGGTCGGGGCGGTCGGCGTCAGCGGCGATGGTATCGATCAAGACGACATGATTGCGGCGGCCGGCCGCACAGGGCTTGCCATCACTGACTGAACGGGCGACCGAATCAGCACCGGAGTGCACTGTGGAATAGCCCATTCCCGAACGGGGTAGGCCCCACGCCTGAGATGCTCGCAATGCCTGGTGATCGTCGGGTACGTTGCCGAACACCCAGTTCAACGTACCCATGGAGCGCCATTGTGGTGAAGCGTGCCTCGATGCTGATCGCCGCCTCCGTCGCGAGTCTCGCGGTCGTGCTGCCTTCGTCCCCGGCATTCGCGGCCAACCCGCGAATCATGTTCACGAAGGTCGTCGTGGACCCGTCCGGAAAGGACACGACGGCCAATTCGCAGCTCGTCCGCGAGGTCGCCACGCTCAAGAACACCACGAGCAAGGCGATCACGCTGACGAACTGGACCGTGCGCGACAAGTCCAACCACGTCTACAAGTTCGGCACGTTCACGCTGGGCGCCGGCAAGTCGGTGCGCCTGCACACCGGCAAGGGCGCCAACACCAGCACCGACCGCTACTGGGGGCTGGGCTGGTACGTCTGGAACAACACCGGCGACGCGGCGTACGTGCGGGACGCGTCCGGGCGGGCGGTCGACTCCTGCTCGTGGGCAACGTCGACGTCAAGTACTGCTGATCGCGCGAGGGGCCGCCGGAGCGAACTCCGGCGGCCCCTCGCCGCTGATCAGAAACGCTGATCAGAAACGCTCATCAGCAATACAGATTGCCGCCCGCGGTCGTGCCGAGGATCTGGACGAACTGCTGGTACGCCGTGACACGGCTCTGCACCTGGCCGGGGTTGCCACCGTTGCATTCGAGCGAGCCGTTGATGCTGCGGATGGTCTCGCCGAAACCGGCTCCGTTGACCATCGCGTTGTGCGCCGTCATCGTGCCGGGCCCGGTCTGGGTGTTCCAGTACCAGAGCGCCGTACGCCAAGCGACCGCCGCGTCGGTCTCGACGAGCCACGGGTTGGTGAGCAGCGGGAGACCGAGCGCGTCGCCGGCTGCCTTGTAGTTGAAGTTCCAGCTCAGCTGGATCGGGCCGCGGCCGTAGTAGTTGGCCGCGCCGGCCGGGCAGCCGTACGACTGGCTCAGGTCGCAATAGGTGCCCCGGTTGATCTCCGTGATGTACACGAGTCCGCCGGTTTCGTGGTTGACGTTGGCGAGGAAGGCCGCGGCCTCCTGACGGCGTACGGTGTCGGTGCCCGTGGCGGCGAACGCCGGGTAGGAGCTGAGCGCCGCGACCAGACCCTGGTACGTGTAGAAGGAGTTCCGGCTCGGGAACATCTGGTTGAACTGGGTTTCGCTGACGACGAAGCCGCCCGGGTTCGTGGGCGGGGGAGTGGTGCCGCCGCCACTGCAGGCGTACGGGTCCCAGTACCAGGTGCTGATCGTGGGGTCATAGCCGGGATTGCCGTGCTCGGCGATGTAGTAGTTGCCGTTCGTGTAGCGGACGATCGCGCCGGTGTCGTACCAGGTGCCGGCGGTCCAGTTCGGATAGGCGCAACTGCCGCCGGGCGGCGGCGTGGATCCGCCGCACGTGCCCTGGTCGGCCCAGACGTCTGCGGCGCCTGGGGTCTCGCTCTGCGTCCACCACTTGGCCCGCCAGTTGTGGCCGTTGTAGGAGGCCGTCATCCCGCCCGTGTAAACGGCCGAGGACTGCCACGGCGTCACGCAGTCCGCCGCCGTGGCCATGCCGGCGGGCAGCACCGCTACCACCGCGCCGGCGATCGTGATCATGAGTGTCGCCGCCAGAACGCGTACGCGCGACATCGATACTCCTTCCCGCAGGAATATATTGATGCGCATACGTTACATGGTTTTAGCAAAGTTCCCTAACAATTTCCGTCGTAACCCAACCGTTACCGAATTCCCGTTGACCGTGAGCTGGGTCACGGCAAAAGATGTGAGCGTTAACAACCCCCATCTACCTCTGGAAACAACTCGCATCGCGCACAAATGTGAGCGTTAACATCCCCCGTTCCTGAGGAGTGCCATGAAGATCGCGAAGCTGGCCGCGGCCGCGGCCGGCCTGCTCATCGCGGCGGGCCTGACGGCCTGTGGCGACACCACGAAGACGATCGACCAGCAGTCGAGCGCCGGCGCCGCCGGAGCGCTCGTCGGCGTCACGATGCCCACCAAGTCCTCGGAGCGGTGGATCCACGACGGGGACAACCTCAAGAGCCAGCTCGAGGCGCTGGGGTACAAGGTGGACCTCCAGTACGCCGAGAACGACATCCCCACCCAGGTCAACCAGATCGAGAACCAGATCACCAAGGGCGCGAAGCTGCTGATCATCGCCTCGATCGACGGAACCGCGCTGACCACGCAGCTGCAGGAGGCGGCGGACAAGAAGATCCCGGTGATCGCGTACGACCGGCTGATCCGCAAGTCGCCCAACGTGGACTACTACGCGACCTTCGACAACTACAAGGTCGGCGTGCAGCAGGCGACCTCGCTGCTGGTCGGGCTCGGCCTGAAGAAGCAGGACGGCACCGACGGCACCGCGAAGGGCCCGTTCAACATCGAGCTGTTCGCCGGATCGCCGGACGACAACAACGCCACCTTCTTCTTCAACGGGGCGATGGACACCCTCAAGCCGTACATCGACAAGGGCACCCTGGTCGTCAAGAGCGGGGAGACCGAGTTCAAGACGGTCGCGATCCTGCGTTGGGACCCGATGACCGCCCAACGGCGGATGGAGGACCTGCTCACGAAGGCGTACGCCAAGGGCGGCAAGGTCCAGGGCGTGCTGTCGCCCTACGACGGTCTGTCGATCGGCATCCTGTCGGCGCTGAAGAGCAACGGCTACGGCACCGCCGGCCAGCCCTACCCGATCGTGACCGGCCAGGACGCCGAGGTCGCCTCGGTGAAGTCGATCATCGCCGGTGAGCAGTACGCGACGATCTACAAGGACACCCGCGAGCTGGCGAAGGTCACCGTGAAGATGGCCGACGCGGTCCTCAAGGGCGGCAAGCCCGAGGTCAACAACACCAAGGACTACGACAACGGCATGAAGGTCGTCCCGTCCTACCTGCTCGAGCCGGTGGTGGTCTACAAGGACAACTACCAGAAGGCGCTCATCGACACCGGCTACTACACGGCCGACCAGCTCAAGTAGCACGAGCGTCCGGCCGGGCCGCGTGACGGCCCGGCCGGGCATGCACCGACCTACGTCGGCGCTCGCATGCCGGAGACTGTGCCAGCCGATGACCGGCCGAGGGCCGGTCAAGAGCGAGGGAGATCACCGTGATCCTGCAGATGCGGGACATCACCAAGACGTTCCCCGGGGTCATCGCGCTCAAGGACGTCAACCTGACGGTACGCCGCGGCGAGATCCATGCGATCTGCGGCGAGAACGGCGCCGGGAAGTCGACGCTGATGAAGGTGCTGTCGGGCGTGTACCCGCACGGCTCCTACTCGGGTGACATCGAGTTCGACGGTGAGCCGTGCCGGTTCGCCGACATCCGGGGCAGCGAGCGGCGCGGGATCGTCATCATCCACCAGGAACTGGCGCTCTGCCCGAACCTTTCGATCGAGGAGAACATCTTCCTCGGCAACGAGCGCGCCAGGCACGGCGTGATCGACTGGATGCGTACGCACGTCGAGGCGGCGGCGTTGCTTCAGCGGGTGGGGCTGTCCGAGCATCCGGCGACGCCGGCCATGGACCTCGGGGTCGGCAAGCAGCAGCTGGTCGAGATCGCCAAGGCGCTGTCCAAAGAGGTCCGGCTGCTGATCCTCGACGAGCCGACCGCCGCGCTGAACGACGAGGACTCGGCACACCTGCTGGATCTGCTGCGCGGCCTGCGCGACGAGGGGATCACCTGCGTGATCATCTCGCACAAGCTGAACGAGATCGAGGCGATCGCCGACTCCGTGACGATCCTGCGGGACGGCCGCACCATCGAGACCCTCGACATGGTGAACGACAACGTCACCGAGGACCGCATCATCGCCGGGATGGTCGGCCGGGACCTGGAGCACCGCTTCCCCGAGCACGTGCCGAACATCGGCGAGGAGGTGCTGCGGATCGAGGACTGGACGGTGCACAGCCCGACCCAGCACGGCCGGGTCGTCGTCGCCGGCGCGAACCTGCGGCTGCGGCGCGGCGAGATCGTCGGGCTGGCCGGATTGATGGGCGCAGGCCGGACCGAGCTGGCGATGAGCGTGTTCGGGCGCAGTTACGGCATCGGCATCTCCGGCCGGGTCTACAAGGACGGCGTCGAGGTGCAGCTGCGTACGGTGCGGGACGCGATCCGCCACGGCATCGCGTACGCCACCGAGGATCGCAAGCGCTACGGACTGAATCTCATCGAGGACATCAAGCGCAATGTGTCGGCCGCCGCGTTGACGAAGCTGGCCACCGCGGGCTGGGTCCACGAGAACGAGGAGTACCGGGTCGCCACCGGTTTTCAGGCGAGCATGAACATCAAGGCGCCGACCGTCTCGGCGATCACCGGGAAGCTCAGCGGCGGCAACCAGCAGAAGGTCGTGCTGTCGAAGTGGTTGTTCACCGACGCCGACGTGCTGATCCTCGACGAGCCCACCCGGGGCATCGACGTCGGGGCCAAGTACGAGATCTATTCGATCATCAACCAGATGGCCGACCAGGGCAAAGCGGTGTTGGTGATCTCCTCCGAGCTGCCCGAGCTGCTCGGCGTCTGCGATCGCGTCTACGCGATGTCGGCCGGCCGGATCACCGGCGAGGTCGCCCGCGCCGAGGCGACGCCGGAGCGGCTCATGCAGTACATGACCAAGGTGAAGGAGCAGTAGTCACCATGACCAGCGTCGGCCCTACGACCGGCCCGAGCACCGCCGTCCCGGTGGTGCCGGAACCTCAGGCCGCGGCACCGGACCGATTCGGTGGCCGGCACTTCACGGCGAACCTTCGCCAGAACGGCATCTACATCGCGTTCGCGCTGATCATCGTGCTGTTCGAGATCCTCACCCGCGGCGACCTGCTGACCCCGCAGAACGTGTCGAACCTGGTCGTGCAGAACTCCTACATCCTGATCCTGGCGATCGGGATGATCCTGATCATCATCTCCGGGCACATCGACCTGTCCGCCGGTTCGGTGGTCGCCGTGACCGGGGCGATCTCGGCCGTACTGATGGTCAACCACGACGTGCCGTGGCCGCTGGCCCTGCTCATCACGGTGCTCGCCGGGGCCGCCATCGGCGCGTGGCAGGGCTACTGGGTGGCGTACTTCGGCATCCCGGCGTTCATCGTGACGCTGGCCGGCATGCTCGTCTTCCGGGCGCTGACCCTGTCGGTCCTGGGCAACCAGGGCATCGGCCCGTTCCCGGACGAGGTGCGGACGATCGCCAACGGCTTCATGCCGACCTATCTCGGCAACATCGGGCTCGGCCCGCTCGACGGCGCGGACCTGTTCACTCTGATTCTCGGGGTCGGGCTGGTGGCCGGGATCGTCGCGACGCAGTGGAGCGGCCGGGTCGGGCGTACGCGCTACGGGCAGTCGGTCGAGCCGTTCGCGCTGTTCATCGCGAAGATCGTCGTCGCCGCGATCGTGGTCATGTTCGTCATCGTCCAGCTCGCCCGGGCCAAGAACCTGCCGTGGGTGCTGGTGCTGCTCGCGGTGCTCGTCCTGGCGTACTCGCTGCTGACGAACCGGGCCGTGTTCGGCCGCCACATCTACGCCATCGGCGGCAACCTCAACGCGGCGACGCTGTCCGGCATCAAGGTCAAGTCGGTCACCTTCTGGCTGTTCGTCAACATGGGCGTCCTGGCCGCCGTGGCCGGCATCGTCTTCGCCGGCCGGCTCAACCAGGCCGGTCCCACCGCGGGCAACGGCTTCGAGCTGGACGCGATCGCGGCCGCCTTCATCGGCGGCGCGGCGGTCCAGGGCGGCGTGGGAAAGGTGGTCGGCGCGATCACCGGCGGCCTCATCATGGGTGTCATCAACAACGGCATGTCGCTCATCGGCGCACCCAGCGAGCAGGTGATGCTCTTCAAGGGGCTCGTGCTGCTGGCGGCCGTCGCGTTCGACGTGTTCACCAAGCGCCGCGCCGGAGCCGCGCGCTGAGCCGAAGTAAGATCACCGGGCGAGGATCGGGGGAGGGCGGAGACGATGGCAGAGCAGCAGCCGCCGGTCATGGCCGACGTCGCCAAGCTGGCCGGGGTCTCCCACCAGACCGTGTCCCGCGTCCTCAACGACCATCGCAACGTGCGGCCGGAGACCCGGTCCCGGGTGCTGGCGGCGATCGAGGAACTGGGCTATCGGCCCAACTCCGCCGCCCGCACCCTGGTCACCCGCAAGTCGCAGACGCTCGGCGTGATCAGCTTCGACACCACCCTCTACGGGCCGGCCTCGATGCTGTACGGGATCGAGCAGGCGGCCCGAGCGGCGAACTATTTCGTCAGCATCGCCAGCCTCCGCTCGATCGATCGCGGGTCGCTCCTGGACGCCGTCGGGCGGCTGCGCGATCAGGCCGTCGAGGGGATCGTCGTGATCGCCCCGCAGACGCCCGTGGCGGGCGCGCTGGAGGTAGCTGCGTCTGGCGTACCACTTGTGGGCGTGGCTTGCGGGGCCTCGGAGAACGTGCCGACCGTGGGAATCGACCAGCGCGGCGGCGGCGAGCTGGTCACGCGCCACCTGCTGGAGCTCGGGCACCGCACGGTCCACCACGTGGCCGGGCCGCTGGAGTGGCTGGACGCGGTGGGCCGGCTGGAGGGCTGGCGCGCGGAGCTGACGCGGGCCGGCGTGCCGGTGCCGGAACCGGTGACGGGCGACTGGAGCGCGGAGTCGGGGTACGCGGCGGGCCGGCGGCTGGCGGCGGATCCGGAGGTGACCGCGGTCTTCTGCGCCAACGACCACATGGCGCTCGGCCTGTTGCGTGCGTTCCACGAGGTGGGCCGGTCGGTCCCCGGGGACGTGAGCGTGGTCGGCTTCGACGACATCCCCGAGACGTCGTTCTTCCAGCCGCCGCTGACGACCGTACGCCAGGACTTCGGCGAGCTGGGCCGGCTGTCCCTCCGCCTGCTGGTGGACCGGCTGACCGGCGGCGGTTCGGGGCCGCCTGAGCATGTCGAGTTGCCCCCGACGCTGATCATCCGCGAGAGCACCCGCTGAAAGCCCCTCGACCCCCGAAGGACTGCCATGAATGTTAACGCTCACAGTTACGAGGATCGCTACGTCGTCGGTGTGGACTTCGGTACGCTGTCCGGCCGAGCCGTCGTGGTCCGGGTGTCCGACGGCGCGGAGGTGGGCACCGGCGTCCACGAGTACGCCCACGGCGTGATCGAGCGCGAACTGCCGGGCACGGGCCAGAAGCTGCCGCCGGACTGGGCGTTGCAGAGCCCACGGGACTGGCTGGACGTGTTGCGGATCGCCGTCCCGGCGGCGCTGGCCGACGGCGGAGTCGATCCCGCGCAGGTGATCGGTATCTCGACCGACTTCACCGCGTGCACCGTTCTGCCGACCACTATGGACGGTACGCCGCTGTGCGAACTGCCGGAGCTGGCCGGGCGTCCGCACGCCTGGCCGAAGCTGTGGAAGCACCACGCCGCCCAGAAGCAGGCCGACCGGATCAACCGGCTGGCGCATGAGCGCGGCGAGCCGTGGATCGCACGCTACGGCGGCAAGATCTCCTCCGAGTGGCAGTACGCCAAGGCGCTCCAGGTGCTCGAGGAGGACCCGCTCGTCTACGAGCGCACCGAGCGGTGGATCGAGGCGGCCGACTGGATCGTCTGGCAGCTGACCGGGATCGAGACCCGCAACACCTGCACCGCCGGGTACAAGGGGATCTTCCAGGACGGCAGCTACCCGTCGCCGGACTACCTCGCGGCGCTGCACCCCTCGTTCGTGGACTTCCCTGAGACGCGATTGTCGAAGACGCTGTCCCCGCTGGGCGCGCGGGTCGGCGGCCTGGTCGACATCGGTACCGGCCTGCCGGCCGGCATCGCGGTCGCCACCGGCAACGTGGACGCGCACGTCACCGCGCCCGCCGCGCAGGCGGTCGAGAACGGCCGGCTGCTGGCCATCATGGGCACCTCCACCTGCCACGTCCTCAACGGTTCGGCCCTCGTCGACGTGCCCGGCATCTGTGGCGTCGTCGACGGGGGAATCACCGCGGGCTCGTTCGGCTACGAAGCCGGGCAGAGCGCGGTCGGCGACATCTTCGCCTGGTGGCTGCGGACCGGCGTGCCGGAGGCGTACCAGCGGGAGGCGGTCGCGAACGGGGAATCCCTGCACGACCTGCTCGGCCGCAAGTCCGCCGGCCAGCCGGTCGGCGCGCACGGGCTCGTCGCCCTCGACTGGATGGGTGGCAACCGCTCGATCCTGGTCGACCACGACCTGTCCGGCATCATCGCCGGGCTCACCCTCGCCACCCGGCCCGAGGAGATCTACCGGGCGCTGCTGGAGGCGACGGCGTACGGGACGCGGGTGATCGTCGAGAACTTCGAGAAACACGGGATCCCGGTCACCGAGTTCATCGTCGCCGGCGGGCTCAAACAGAACGCCCTCCTCATGCAGATCTACGCCGACGTGCTGCGGCGTCCCGTCTCGGTCGCCCGCTCCGACCAGGGCCCGGCCCTCGGGTCGGCCATCCACGCGGCGGTCGCGGCCGGGGCGTACCCGGACGTGGTCGCCGCCGCCGCGGCGATGGGCGGCGTCGAGACCGCCGCCTACGAGCCCGACCACGCCAATTCCGACGTCTACGACCGGCTCTTCGCGGAATACCGCCTGCTCCACGACACCTTCGCGGGTCAAGGTCTGCTCCACCGCCTGCGGGAGATCCGCAACACCGCCCTCACGCCACTCGCGGAAGGAACGCTCCGATGAGTCTTCAACTTGTACGCCGACAGGTGTGTGAGTTGCACGCCGAACTGGTCCGCTACGGACTCGTCGTGTGGACCGCGGGGAACGTGTCGGCCCGCGTACCGGGCGAGGACCTCATGGTGATCAAACCGTCGGGCGTCGGATACGAGGAGCTGACCCCGGAGGCGATGGTCGTCTGCGACCTGGACGGCAACCTCGTCGCGGGCGACTACGCGCCGTCCAGCGACACCGCCGCCCACGCCTACGTCTACCGGCATCGGCCGGACGTCGGCGGCGTCGTGCACACCCACTCCACGTACGCCAGCGCCTGGGCCGCGCGCGGCGAGCCGGTGCCCTGCGTACTGACCGCGATGGCGGACGAGTTCGGCGGGGAGATCCCGGTCGGTCCGTTCGCCCTGATCGGCGGGGACGACATCGGCCGCGGCATCGTCGAGACCCTCGACGGCCACCGCTCCCCGGCCGTGCTCATGCGCAACCACGGGGTGTTCACCATCGGGCGTACCGCGAAGGCCGCCGTCAAGGCCGCCGTGATGACCGAGGACGTCGCCCGGACGGTCCACCTCGCGCGTGCGTACGGCGAACCCGTGCCCATCGACGGCAAAGACGTCGATGCCCTGTACGACCGGTACCAGAACGTCTACGGCCAGCGATCCACAACGGACGGAGCAATTGTGAGATGACGACATCCGATTACCGCATCTGGTTCCTGACCGGCAGCCAGGGCCTCTACGGTGACGAGACGCTTCGGCAGGTCGCCGAGCAGTCCCAGCAGATCGCCCGCGCGCTGGCCGAGCGGCTGCCCGCCACGCTGGAGTGGCGCCCGGTGCTGACCGACGCCGCGGAGATCCGGCGCGTGATGCTGGCCGCCAACGCCGACGACACCTGCGTCGGCGTGATCGCCTGGATGCACACCTTCTCCCCGGCGAAGATGTGGATCGCCGGCCTCGACGCGCTTGCCAAGCCCCTGCTGCACCTGCACACGCAGGCCAACCAGGAACTGCCCTGGGCGACCATCGACATGGACTTCATGAACCTGAACCAGGCGGCGCACGGCGACCGTGAGTTCGGGTACATCCAGTCCCGGCTGGGCGTGGCACGCAAGACCGTCGCCGGGCACGTCGACGACCCGTCGGTGGCCGAGCGGATCAGCACCTGGGCGCGGGCCGCCACCGGAGCCTTCGAGATGAAGACCCTGAAGCTGGCCCGGTTCGGCGACAACATGCGCGACGTCGCGGTGACCGAGGGCGACAAGGTCGAGGCCCAGCGCCGCTTCGGCGTCTCGGTGAACACGTACGGCGTCAACGATCTCGTCGCCGTGGTCGACGGAGTCGAGGACTCCCGCATCAGCGAACTGGTCAAGGAGTACGAGGCGACCTATCGGGTGGCCGAGGCGCTGCGCGCCGGCGGGGAGCGCCACGACTCGCTCCGGTACGCCGCCCGCATCGAACTGGGCCTGCGCGACTTCCTGACCTCCGGCGGCTTCCGGGCGTTCACGACGAACTTCGAGGACCTCGGCGGCCTGCGGCAGCTGCCGGGCCTGGCCGTCCAGCGCCTGATGGCCGACGGGTACGGCTTCGGCGGCGAAGGCGACTGGAAGACCTCCGTCCTCGTCCGCACGCTCAAGACGGCGGCGGCCGGGCTGCCCGGCGGCACGTCGTTCATGGAGGACTACACCTACCACCTGGCCCCCGGGCAGGAGCTGGTCCTGGGCGCGCACATGCTGGAGATCTGCCCGTCGATCGCCGGCACCATGCCGACCTGCGAGATCCATCCGCTGTCCATCGGCGGCCGGGAGGACCCGGTCCGGCTCGTCTTCGACGCCCAGGCCGGTCCGGCCGTCGTCGCCGGGCTCGCCGACATGGGCGACCGGTTCCGCCTGGTCGCCAACGAGATCGACGTCGTCCCACCGCCTCAGCCGCTGCCGAAGCTCCCGGTCGCCCGTGCGGTCTGGCGGCCGCGGCCGGAGCTGCGTACCTCGGCCGAGGCGTGGCTGACCGCGGGTGCGCCGCACCACACGGTCTTCTCCGCTGCGGTCGGCGTCGACCTGCTCACCGACCTCGCCGAGATGACCGGCGTCGAGCTGCTCGTCATCGACGCCGACACCACGATGCGGCAGTTCACCAAGGAACTCCGCTGGAACCAGGCGTACTACCGCCTAGCCGCCGGCCTCTAACCCCCGGCTCGCCTCCGCTCGCCTCCCCGCTCGCCCCCCGCCCGCGGCTCTCCGCGTTGATCATGGAGTTAACCGTTGTGTCGACGGTGTGTCACCACCGGAACTCCATGATCAACGCGGAAGGGAGAGGGCTAGGGCAGCGAGGATGGCGAGGGCGTAGCCGAAGGAGGCGGCGGCGATCAGGCGTACCCGGGTCGGCTCGGTCCACGGCAGCCGCGCCGCCAGCCAAGCGATCGCGGGCAACACCAGCACGCCGTGCAGGCTCACGCCGTGGAGCGGCTTCAAGAAGCCACCCAACTGGTACGCCGACTGCTGCTCGCCGGAGTTCACCAGCGTCACGCCCCGGGCGATCATCGCCGCGCCGGAGGCGAGGGCGATGATCATCGTGGCGAACCCCGTGCGCAACGCCAGCCGCAGGCTCGGTGACTGGGCGGGGTCGCCGCGGAAGGCGTACCAAGCCATGGCGAGCAGGACCGCCACGAGGATGAAGCCGCCCGCGGCCAGCATCATCGCGATGGCCCGATTGACCGGGGTCTCCATGTTGAAGTGTGAGGGGACCCCGCGCCAGGCCTGGACGGTGATGCCTGCGACCTCGACCACGCAGTCGGCCGCGAACACCGCGAGCAGCCAGCGGGGCGCGCGGAGGTAGCCGCTGAGCCAGGTGACGGTGAGCAGCGTCAGGCCGAAGGACAGCCCGAACGTCGTGGGCTTGCGCCACGAGACCGGGCCTTCCCACGGACCGCCGTCGATCGCGAAGACGAGCAGATGGAAGAGTCCACTGGCGATCAGCGCGAGACCGACGGCGTAGCAGAGGCGGCGGAGGGTCATGCCTGAAGATCCTCGCGGGCGGAGCGCGACGCCGCGTCCTGCCGTGGGCGGCATCGCGTCTACTCCCGAGGGAGTACGCCGCGCAGACTACTTAGTCGCTTATGGAGCAGGCCCTACCGCGAACCCGGTGGATGACCGGCGTGTGCCGGTGAGCAAAGCTGATCATGCTGGGTCTCATGAATCCTTTGAAGACAGCCGCGCTGGCGGTCGCGGCTGCGCTGGCGCTGGTGGTTTCGTCCGCCGCACCGGTACAGGCGCAATCTTGGCGTGGCACGGTCGTTTCGCGTACTCCGGTCTTCGGAATGGATCCGGAGCAGGTCAAGGACTTCCTCACGCCCATCGGCGTCTGGGTGCCCGAAGCCCGGCACGGGGTGGACGCGTACCGCATCGTGTACCGCACGGTCGATGTGCGCGGACGCAGCACGACCGCTAGCACCCTCGTGGTGCTGCCACGCGACGGTGCACGTCGGCTGAAGCCGGCGGTCTGGCTGCACGGCACGCAATCCGACCGGCAGGACGCGCCCTCGGTGAGTCCATGCTGCGATCGCGCGGCAGGTGTGCTGTTCGCCTCGTTGGGCTATGCCACGACGGCGCCGGACTACCTCGGCCTGGGCGAGGGCCCGGGCACGCATCCCTACTTCCACGCCCCGACGATGGTGAGCGCATCCATCGACGCTCTGCGCGCGACGAGAACGGTTGCGGCGCGATCCGGCCGACTGGTCGCCGGAGCGACCTCGGTCGCCGGCTTCTCCCAAGGCGCCAATGCCGCCTTCCTCCTCGCCAAAGCCTTGCAAGACGGAGCTGACCGGAGGTTCTCCTTGGGTGCCTTGGCGCCGATCAGCGGCGCCTACCGGCTGTTCGACATCGAGTGGCCGGCCGCCCTGGGCGGCGACGTCGACCCCGCCGCGGCCGCGTACTACCTGGCCTACCTCACAGTCGCGTGGGACCGCGTCTACGACCTCTACGACGACGAGTCGGAGGTCTTCCAGGCCCCGTACGCCGGCCATGTCGCGGAGTTGTTCGACGGGGAACACACGATGGACGAGATACTCGCCGCGCTGCCCGCGGCACCCGGCGACCTGCTCCAGAAGGAGTACGCCGACCGGCTGATCCACCCGACCGGCGTCCTAGCCGAAGCCGCCGAAGTCAACGACGTGGCATGCCGCGATTTCGCCCCGACGGCACCGGTACGCATGTACGCGGCGCATGGCGATCCGGAGGCCGTCTTCGCCAACAGCCTCGCCTGTCAGGAGTCCCTGCGCGGCGCCGACGTGAGCCTGACGGACGTGGGCGACGTCAACCACATCACGTCCCTCGTGCTATCGGTTCCCCAGGTCGCACGGTGGTTCGCGACGCTGGTCTGACCGGGCTTGCCTCGTCGGCTGCCGCATTCCGGTGCGGTAGCCGACGAGGCTCTCAGAGGTCGACCGGGTTCGAGCAGAACAGGTGCTGGACCGACGTCGTGGAGCTGAGGTGCGGCAGCGTCTCGTCGGCAGCCAGGCCCTTCGCCTCGGACGCGCGGACGACGCCGAGGCAGAAGACGATCTGCTCGATCGGATCCGGCAGCGAGATCGCGCCGTCGCCGTAGTCGTCGCCATAGGGATGGTTGCGCTTCAGCGGCAGCGGCACCGTGAGCTGCTCGCCGACCGACTGGCCCGGCGGGACCTTCGTGACGCCGACCCGGAAAGCCTGCGCCCAACTCACCTTGTCGGTGTCGGGCATGGCGAAGGCCCGCTTGCCGATCTCGACCACGTGCGTGCCGCTACGCCCGACGATGTAGACGGCGTTGGGATCCGTCTTGCCCCCCGCCGGTACGCGATTCAGCACGAGCAGCTCATCCGGAGACTGATTGGTCAGCTGGTACGAGATGTGCACCGACTGGCCCTCGACGCGGACGTCGGCGGTGAACCCGACCGCCGGCGGAGCACCGCTCGCGGGCGGGTCGGCGGGCTCGGCCGGAGCGGCCGAACAGCCGCCCAGGAGCGCCGCCAGCCCACCCGCGAACAACCTCTTAGTACGCGTCACGGTGCGGCGCTCCCATTTCCTCGCGAAGGCCGTTCTCCGTCAGGTCGAAGCGGTGCTTCGAGTAGATGTTGGTCGGCGTGTTCGGGTCGCCGTCCTCGTCGATCGGCAGGCCGGCCGCTTCGCGCTCCCGGTTGGGCACACCGGGGTTGTCCGGGCCGGAGTAGTCGCCGGGCGCGAGGGAGTCGTTCATGTAGTCGTAGACGTGCGCCATCTCGTGGTACAGCACGGCCACCGGCGGACCTTGGACCGTCTGCCCGTTGCCCATGGTCAGCTCGTCCAGGTGCACGTTGAGGTTGATGGTGTTGTCGCCGCCGGAGTGGCTGGCGGTGCTGTTGTTCGGGTCGGCGGGGTTGTTGTACTCCTTGATCGTCAGGGAGTCGCCGTCATCGTGCCAGAGCCACCAGCCGCCCTCGGTCTTGTCGTGCCCGGCCTGCAACTCGGTCAGCATCTGCTGGCCGCGCGGCGAGGACGCCAGCATGTCCAGGTCGGCCTCGATACGCGCCTTGAACTCCGGCGAGCCCTCGACGTTGATGAAGGTCTGGAAGTCCTTGATCTCGACGGTCACGTTCTGCTCGGCGCCGACCGAGGTGTCGTTCTTCTCGCCGAACACCTTGTCCTGGCCGGTCCCGCCATAGGTCGTGTCGTTGTCGCGACCGGCGTAGACCACGTCGTCGCCGGCCCCGGCGCGCAGGGTGTCGTTGCCGCGGCCGCCGGAGATGATGTCGTTGCCGGCCCCGCCGTAGATCGAGTCGTCGCCCTTGCCGCCCTCGAGGTAGTCCTGACCCTCGCCGCCGCTGATCTGGTCGCGGCCGTCGAGCCCGTAGACGGTGTCGTCGCCCATGCCGCCGGACAGGATGTTGTCACCGAAGCCACCGTCGACATAGTCCCGATCGGCGCCGCCCGAGACACGGTCGTTGCCCGCCCCGGCGGTGATCCGGTCCCGGCCGTCCAGCCCCAGGATCGTCTCGTCGCCGTCGCCGCCGGAGATGATGTCGTCGCCCTCGCCGCCCAGCAGCGTCACGTGCACGTTGGTGCCCTTGGCCACGCTGATCGTGTCGTTGCCGTCGCCGCCGCGCACCACGATGTCGGCGCCGGCGGGGAAGTAGTACTTCGTGCCGTTGATCGTGACGATCTGCTGACCGGTCTTCGGGTCGACGCTGATCTGCACGTCGTCGTCGCCCGTGCCGGTGTTGACGATGACCTTGTTGCCGTCGTAGATCACGCCGGTGTCGTTCGCCTCGGGCGGCATGGTGAAGGGGTCGGTGCTGCCATCGGCGACGGCCAGCCAGTTGGCGGCGACCGACTTGAACTTCGCCTGCGCCTTCGAGAAGTCGCTGACGCAGTCGTTCAGGATGTCGTCGAGATCGCCGCGGATCTGCGCACATCGCGTCATCGAGTCATGGATGACCTTGGCCTCGGCGTCGTCCTCCGGGCTGAACGTCAGATGATAGGTCCCGTCGTAGGTGAACTGGACCGAGACGACCTTGCCCCACTCCTCGGTGAGGTGCGACTGACTCGACCGCAGCGCACCCGCCGCCTTCTCCAGCGCGGCCGCGGCCGCGGTCGACGCCTCCTCGGCGGCGTCCAGGTCGGCGATGAGCTTCTTGCGGTGGCCGTCGAACGAGTCGGCCGCCGGACCCTCCCACACGCCGTTGACCAGCGCCTTGGCCGCCCGGTCGACGTCGTCGGCCGACGTCTTGACCGCGGTGGTCACGGCTCGCCACTGGGTCGCGCCGCTGTCGAGCTGATCGGGACGCGCGTGCAGATCCCAGACATCCATCGTGGAGATCGGCGCGGGCTTGGTCGTCGTCGGGCCGTCCGGCTCGGGCCTCACTATGCGTCTCCTGCCTTCGGGCCGTGCTCGGTCAGATCGGGATGTTGCGGTGATTGCGCTGCTGCTGCCGGGCCTTCGCCGCGGCGTCGTCATCAGCCTTCTTGTACGCGAACGCGATGCGGTAGAGCCGATCCATGTCGCCTTCGAGGACGGCGACGAGCCGCCCGATGGTGACGTCGGCGGCGTCTACCGTCTGGTCCTGAGCCTGAGCCACGGCAGCCGCCCCGATGCTGTCACCGAAAGCGGTCGCGGGCACGGCCAGCGGATCCTGCGCGGCCCGCCAGGCGTCGTCGATCTGCTGCGACGACCGCAGCATCTGGTCGGCGACCCGGGTCAACTCGACGGGGTCGGCGCGGACTTCATTGGACACGTTCCCGAGCGTATCGACGGCCACGTCCGGGGTCGACCCGTCGGCGTACGCCTGTGGATAAGTCACTGTGGACAGTGGTGGTGAGCTGCTGTTACTGCGGCTACGCCCGCCTTCCCGCTGGAGCTGCTGGCTTGCCCGCTGGGCGTGGCCCTTTCCCGCTGGACGCGGCGGCTCTCCCGCTGGGTGCGGCGGCTCTCCCGCTCGGCGCGGCGGCTTTTCCGCTGGATCAGGGATATGGGTCGAATCTTGGCCGTTTTAGGGCCCACATCCCTGATCTGGTACCCATGCCGAGAGGCGCCAATGCCGAGAGGCGCCAGTGCCGAGAGGCGCCAGTGCCGAGAGGTGCCCATGCCGAGAGGTGCCAATGCCGAGAGGTGCCAATGCCGAGAGGCGCCAGTGCCGAGGCGTGCGGATTCCCGGGCGTCCGGAATCCCGGGGGCGTCAGCCGACGCCGCGCAACCAGTTCCAGGCCTCGACGAGCCAGCTGATCCGGGTGAGATAGGTGACTCCGGAGGCGGCCCAGAACAGCCCCGCGACCGCGTGTGAAACCCAGGCGGAGCGGCGTACGCGGCCGAAGGTGCGCTCGAGGACGACCAGACCGAGCAGGCGGCTGAGGCCGAAGAGGAACGCGCCGACGACGAGGATCACCACGAGGGCGAGGGCGGCCCCGGCCTGGTCGCCGGAGCTGGCCGACACGGCGAACAGACCCCAGCAGGCGACCAGCACGGCCGCGCCGACGAGGCTCCAGCGGCCGCCGCGGCGTAGCTGGCGCAGTCGCTGCCGCAAGGGCACCGTGGGCTGCTTGAGGGGGCCCCGGGTGATGATCCCGGGCCCGCCGACGTCCGTCGGTTCCTCGAAGGTGAGGGTCGGCTCGCCGACCGACGCCGACCGGCCCACCGCCGCGACGCCGGGGGAGTAACCGACGTTTCCCGGCGAAGGGTGCAGGTGATGCGTCGGCTCCTCGGTTGCCGAGAGATCGATGGTCTTGTCCAGACCATTGCGTTTCTGCTCGCTCACGTGCCCTCCCCTGGCCCGACCGTGCGACGACGCCCGATCGTGCGGCGACCCGAACAGCGTAGTTCTTCCCTGCGACAGTGCCACGGGCTACGGTCGAACCATGGAACCGGACGTCGAGCGGGGCTTGCGAAGCCTCGTCGGAGCGGGATCGTCGCAGGTCAGCGTGATTGCCGCGATGAGGGCCCGGGATGCGAGCCGGCCCTCCGAGGAAGATCTCGCCCGCGCCGAGGAGTCCCTGCTGATCGTGCGCAGGGGCTGGGTTCCGCGGGACGAGCTGCCCCGCCGCTGACGGATTACGGCAGTTCCGGAACGATCCGCGTCTTCTCGTACTCGGCGACCTGGGCGATGCGCCGCGCGTGCCGGGGGTTCTGCGAGAACGGCGTCGCGAGGAAGGTCTCGGCGATGGTGGTCGCCTCGTCGAGCGTGTGCTGCCGGGCGCCGATGCCGACGACATTGGCGTCGTTGTGCTCACGACTGAGCTGGGCGGTTTCCACGTTCCAGGCCAGCGCGGCGCGTACGCCCTCGACCTTGTTCGCGGCGATCTGCTCGCCGTTGCCGGAGCCGCCGATGACGATCCCCAGGCTGCCCGGGTCGGCCACCACGGCGGCGCCGGTCGCGAGGCAGAAGGCGGGGTAGTCGTCGTCCGGGTCGAACGTGCTCGGGCCGATGTCGACGATCTCGTAACCGAGGCTGGCCAGGTGGCTGACGAGGTGCACCTTCAGCTCGTAGCCGGCGTGGTCGGATCCCAGGTAGACGCGCATGGCGCTGAGTCTTCCAGCCCGTCGCCCGCGGAGGTTGTCGGGGTGGCCGGATTTGAACCGACGGCCTTCCGCTCCCAAAGCGGACGCGCTACCAAACTGCGCCACACCCCGAAGCGCCGCCTGTGGCGGCGCACGCGTCAGTCTATGCACACCGCGGGCGTACGCGCGGCACCGGTTCCCGGGCACGAATCGCGGTGTCGCGAACAAGTGCGGATCATTTTCGCGAATCGCCTTACGTGCCTCCGTCTGGAGCGTGACCATGAGTAGGTGACCAGTGACTCCTCGTGGCTGAGCGACGTCGCCCGAGCGTTCCAGGGCGACTGGTACGGCCCGCTCCTGGTCGCTCTGGCCTGCCTTGTCGCTGTGGTCCTCCTGGTACGCGCGACCGCTCCGGCGGTACGCCAGGCGACCACCACCCTGCACCGGCGGCGGCCCGCTGTCAGCCCGTATCCGGGCCGGCACGTCGCCCCGCCCGGGCGGAAGCCGGTGACCGGGTTGGCGCGGAGCGGACAGGGCGAGGCCGGGTGACCTCTTCCGGCGTACCCGCCGGGAACTTGCGTGAGCCGTCCTGTCGTATAGGCGACCGTCGACCCGGTGGGGGCGGCGAAGTCGGTCTCGGCAGGCAGTCGATGTCTGTTCGGCGGCGTCGCCGCGTGCGTGCCGTCACAACCCCCGGTGGGGTTCAGTCCGTAGCAGCCGGACGGGACTCCACCGGGCTTTTGTCCGGTTCGGCGACGCGGCCGCCACTGGGCTTTTGTCCGGTTCGACCCGGCCGGCAGCGGCTCGGGACGACTACGCAGTGTGACATCTGTCGGGAACGCCCGGCCCGATGCGGGCACTCGCCTATGTATTCGCCTACACTCGACCGGGCTTCAAGTAGCCCTTGCCACATTGCCTGCACGATTCAAGGAGTACGTCTGTGAAGAGCACCGTCGAGACTCTGAGCCCGACCCGGGTGCGGCTCGCCATCGAGGTGCCGTTCGCCGAGCTCGAGCCGAGCCTCATGAAGGCGTACCGGGAGATCGGCGCGCAGGTCACCATCCCCGGCTTCCGCAAGGGCAAGGTGCCGGCCCAGGTCATCGACCAGCGGGTCGGTCGCGGCGCGGTGCTGCAGGAGGCGGTCGAGGAGGCCATCCCGCAGCAGATCGTCGCCGCCGTGAAGGAGCACGACGTCAAGCTGCTCGGCCGCCCGGAGGTCGACATCCAGGAGTTCGCCGACGGCCAGCCGCTGAAGTTCACCGCCGAGGTGGACGTCCGGCCCGAGGTCGAGCTGCCTGAGCTGTCCGCGATCTCCGTCGAGGTGGACCCGATCCAGATCGACGACAGCGAGATCGAGACCCAGGTCGACGGGCTGCGCCAGCGGTTCGCCACGCTGAAGACGGTCGAGCGCGCCGCCGCTGACGGCGACTTCGTCCAGATCGACCTCCTGGCGACGGTCGACGGCGCCGAGGTCGAGGGCGGTCAGGCCAGCAACGTCTCGCACGAGGTCGGCTCCGGCCAGCTGCTGCCGGGCCTGGACGAGGTCCTCGTCGGCCTGTCGGCCGGCGACGAGCAGAGCTTCGTCACCCAGCTGGTGGGCGGCGACCACGCCGGCAAGGACGCGGACGTCAAGGTCACCGTCCGGACCGTCAAGGAGAAGGAACTCCCCGAGCTGGACGACGAGTTCGCCGGCCTGGCCAGCGAGTTCGACACCCTGGACGAGCTGCGCGGCAACCTGAGCGAGCGGCTGACCCGGGTCAAGAAGGTCGAGCAGCTCTACGCGGCTCGCGACAAGGCGCTCACCGAGATCGTCAAGCTCAGCGGCGTCCCGGCCCCCGAGGGTGTGGTACGCGACGAGGTAGTCCAGCGCAAGCAGTCGATGGCGCAGGAGCTGGAGCGGGTCGGCGCCTCCCTCGCGGAGTACCTCGAGGCCGAGGAGAAGACCGAGGAGCAGATCGACGCCGAGCTGGCCGAGGCGGCCACCGAGGGCGTCAAGATCCAGCTCGTCCTCGACGCCCTGGCCGACGCCAACGACATCCAGGTCAGCGACGACGAGTTCGGGCACGAGATCGTGCACCGGGCGCAGCGCGTCGGCATGGCCCCGCAGGCCTACTACGACCAGCTGGTCCAGGCCGGTCTGGCCGCCTCCGTCTTCGGCGACGTGCGCCGGGGCAAGGCGCTCGCCCAGATCATGGAGAGCGTGATCATGAAGGACACCGACGGGAACGTGCTGACCCTGGACGACCTCCGGGGTGCCGACGACCACGAGGGTCACGACCACGACTGACCGCGTACGCGGGACGAGGGCGGCAGGGACTGCGAGTCTCGGCCGCCCTCGCTGCGTTGATCCAGACGCCTGCGCCCACAGCGAACACCTGGCGATCTGGGAAGGGTTCGTCGTAGCGAGGGGTTAGGGTCGGCGTACGACACTTGAACATCAGAAGGGTTGGCATGAGCGAGCTTCACCTCCCACCGCAGATGCGGGGGTCCGACCAAATCGGTCTCGGTCTCGACGACTCGATCTACAATCGTCTGCTCAAGGAACGCATCATCTTCCTGGGCAGCGAGGTCAACACGCAGGTGTCGAACCGGATCTGTGCTCAGCTGCTGCTGCTGTCGGCTGAAGACCCCGAGCGGGACATCACCATCTTCATCAACTCGCCGGGCGGGTCGGTCTACGACGGCATGGCGATCTACGACGCCATGCAGTACGTCCCGAACGACATCTCGACGGTCGCGCTGGGCATGGCGGCCAGCATGGGCCAGATGCTCCTGTGCGCGGGCGCCAAGGGCAAGCGGTACGCGTTGAAGCACGCCCGGATCATGATGCACCAGGCGTCCGGCGGCATCGGCGGCACCGCGGCCGACATCGCGATCCAGGCCGAGCAGATGATCCAGACCAAGCGCCTGATGATCGACCTGATCGCGCAGCACACCGGGCAGACCGTCAGCCAGATCGAGCTCGACTCCGATCGGGACCGCTGGTTCACCGCCGAGGACGCCCGCGATTACGGTTTCATCGATCACGTCATCGAGGGTGTGTCCCCGGTGCCGGTGGGGAACTGAAGGAGATAGAGCTAAATGTCTGACTTCGCTCCGGTGACCAACCGGTACGTGCTGCCGCAGTTCGTCGAGAAGACGGCGCTCGGCGAGCGGGCCATGGACCCGTACTCGAAGCTCTTCGACGAGCGCGTGATCTTCCTGGGCGTCCAGGTCGACGACGCCTCCGCCAACGACATCATGGCGCAGCTGCTCGTCCTCGAGGCCCGGGACCCGGACCGGGACATCACGATGTACATCAACTCGCCCGGTGGTTCGTTCACGGCGATGACCGCCATCTACGACACCATGCAGTACATCCGTCCGGACATCATGACGGTCTGCCTCGGGCAGGCCGCCAGCGCCGCGGCCGTGCTGCTCGCGGCGGGAACGCCGGGCAAGCGTCTCGCGCTCACGAACTCCCGGATCATCATCCACCAGCCCGCCACCGAAGGTGGTTACGGGCAGGGCTCGGACATCGAGATCCAGGCGCGTGAGATCATGCGGATGCGGAACAACCTGGAGGAGCTGCTCGCCCGTCACTCGGGGCAGGAGCTCGACAAGGTCAAGAAGGACATCGACCGGGACAAGATTCTGACGGCGGACGAGGCCAAGGACTACGGTCTGGTCGACACGGTTCTCGCCAGCCGGAAGAAGACTCCGCTCGCGGCCGTTCGGTAAGATTTCCACACAGCTCCACGCGAGTCAGGGAGCGCCCGCAGCGACACGCGAGGGCGCTCCCTGACTCGGTGAAACAAGCCGACCAAGGGTAACGTCAAGTCGGCAAAGACGCGCTCCCCGTCACCAGTGTCAGACCGACGGGCGGCGACAGCAGGGCCAACGGGCGAGGGAGAGTCGTAGGTGGCACGTATCGGCGATGGCGGCGACCTGCTGAAGTGCTCCTTCTGCGGCAAGTCGCAGCGCCAGGTGAAGAAGCTCATCGCGGGACCGGGCGTCTACATCTGCGACGAATGCATCGACCTCTGCAACGAGATCATCGAGGAGGAGCTGGCCGGCGAGGACCAGGTCCGCTTCGAGGAGTTGCCGAAGCCGGTCGAGATCTGCCAATTCCTCGATCAATACGTGATCGGGCAGGAGCAGGCCAAGAAGGCGCTCGCGGTGGCGGTCTACAACCACTACAAGCGCATCCAGGCGGACACCGGCGGCCACGGGCACCGCGACGGCGAGGCCGTCGAGCTGCAGAAGTCGAACATCATGATGATCGGCCCGACCGGGTGCGGGAAGACCCACCTGGCGCAGACTCTGGCCCGCATGCTGAACGTCCCGTTCGCGATCGCCGACGCGACCGCGCTGACCGAGGCCGGCTACGTCGGCGAGGACGTCGAGAACATCCTCCTCAAGCTGATCCAGGCCGCCGACTGGGACATCAAGCGCGCCGAGACCGGCATCGTCTACATCGACGAGATCGACAAGATCTCCCGCAAGTCCGACAGCCCCTCGATCACCCGTGACGTCTCCGGCGAGGGCGTGCAGCAGGCTCTGCTGAAGATCCTCGAAGGCACCGTCGCCAACGTCCCGCCGCAGGGTGGCCGCAAGCACCCGAATCAGGAGTTCGTGTCGATCGACACCACGAACATCCTGTTCATCTGCGGCGGCGCGTTCGCCGGCCTGGAGGAGATCATCGAGGGCCGGACCGGCAGCAGCGGTCTCGGCTTCGGTTCGCACCTGCGGGCGGTCTCCGAGCGTAAGACCGACGACATCCTGGCCCAGGTCATGCCCGAGGACCTGCTGAAGTTCGGGATGATCCCCGAGTTCATCGGCCGGCTCCCGGTGCTGACCAACGTCCGCAGCCTCGACCGTACGGCGCTGGTCCGGATCCTCTCCGAGCCGCGCAACGCGTTGGTCAAGCAGTACCAGCGACTCTTCGAGCTGGACAACGTCGCCCTGGAGTTCGAGCCGACCGCCCTGGAGGCGATCGCCGACCAGGCGATGCTGCGCGGCACCGGAGCGCGGGGTCTGCGCGCGATCCTCGAAGAGGTTCTGCTGTCGGTCATGTACGAGGTGCCGAGCGACCCCAACGCCGAGAAGGTCCAGATCACCCGGGCCACGGTGTTGGAGAAGGTCTACCCGACCATCGTGCCCCGCGACTTCGTCGGCCGCCGGGCGCGGCACCGCGGCGAGGAACGCTCCGCGTAATCAGCCGGACGCGGCGTCCCAGAGTGCAGAAGAGCGCTCCCATGGAGGCCTGCCCCCGGGTGTAGTTTCGACGGCATGTCTCCGCGCTGGTCGGTAGCGACCATTTTCGCCGTCCACGGCTCCATCAGCGGCAGTCTCGCCGCCCGGATGCCCTGGATCGCCGATCATGTCGGTCTCGCCGGCGGTGGTGTCGGAAAGCTCGGGTACGCCCTGGTCATGCCGTCCGTCGGCGCGATTCTGACGATGCCCTTCGCCGGTCGCGTGGTGCATCGTCTTGGCGGTCGACGGGCCACCCTTTTGCTGCTCACCGGCTGGGCGCTGGCCCTGACCCTGATCTCTTTCATGCCCACGTTGCCCACGCTGGCGGTGGCCATGTTCCTCGCGGGCGCCTTCGCGGGAACGGCTGACATGGCCATGAACGCCGAGGGCATCGCGGTCGAGCGGCAGCTGGGCCGGTCCATCATGTCGAGTTTGCACGGTGGCTGGAGCATCGGCGGCTTCCTCGCGGGCGGCGTCGGCTGGTTGCTCGCCCACAACGACGTCTCCGGCCGGGCGAACTTCATCGGCGCCACCCTCGTCGCGATCGTCGTCGCGGTGTGGGCCTGTTCCTACCTCCCGTCGCAGACGCCCGTCGAGGATGAGGAGGAGGACGACGGCGCGCCCAGGTTCGCGTTGCCGAAGGGCCCGATCCTCATCATCGGCCTGGTCGGCTTCGCCGCGATCTTCGCGGAGGCGGCGTCGGCGGACTGGAGCGCCGTCTACCTCGTCAACCGGCTCGGCGCGGGCGACGCGACCGGCGCGGTGGCGTACGCCTGCTTCGCGGGCGCGATGACGCTCGGCCGGCTCACCGGAGACGCCGTCGTACGTCGCTGGGGTCCAGTGCCGACCGTACGCGTCGCCGGGGTTCTCGGCGTCCTCGGTGGAGTGCTCATCGTGATCGCCGGAGTGGCCGGTGACTCCCTAGGGGCGAAGATCGCGGCGATCGGCGGGTTTGCCTTGGTCGGCATCGGGATCGCCGTGGTGGTACCACTGGCCTTCGCTGCTGCGGGGCACAGCGCGGAGAGCACGGCGACCCGGGCACACGCCATCGCGGGCGTCGCCACGGTGTCGTATGGGGCCGGTTTGGCCGCGCCCGGCATCGTCGGCGGGATCGCGAACCTCACCTCGCTCACGGTGTCCTTCGCCGTGGTCACGGTGCTGATCCTCGTCATGACGCTCGCCGCTCCCGCCCTGCGGTCAGCCGACATCGTGCCCAGCCGCGAACCTGAGTCCGTCGCCGCCTGACACCCGCGTCCACAGCTCGGGTCGATCGTTCGCTGGCGGAGTTGATCAGGGTCTCCGGCACACGACACGCCGGTCGATCATGACCGAAAGTTCATTGATCAACGGGAAAGAGCGGAGAAGCCGCGTCAGGTGCGTTGGCGGATGAGGCGGCGGTCGTGTTCGCGCGGCGGCATCGTCACGAGCATCATGAACCGGGCCGGCACGTCCGTCGGGTTCGCATAGGTGTGCGTACGGTCGGCGATCAGGTCGATCGTCTGTCCGGCGTAGACGGTGTGCTCCTCGCCGCCGACGGTCACGACCAGGGTTCCGGCGAGCACGGAGATGACTTCGCGCGTACCGGGGCGGTGGTCGTCGGGGGAGTGCGTCTCGTGCGGGGCGAGCCGCCAGTCCCAGAGTTCCGTGTCTTGTAGGCCTCGCAGCAGTCGCGCAGTGCCGCCTCGGCCGCCGCGCCACAGGACGGGCGCCTCGTCGTAGTCGCTCACGTGGACTGTGCGGTCGACCGCCGGTTCCAGGAGACGGGCGACGGTGACGCCGAACGCGTCGGCGACCCGGGACAGCGTCCCGATACTGGGGTTGGTCCGGGAACCCTCGATCTGCACGAGCATGCCCTTGCTGACGCCGGAGCGTCCGGACAGCTCGTCCAGCGACCATCCGCGCCCGGTACGCAGCGCTCGTACATGGAGTGCCACCGCCGCGTTGAGTTCCTCGGCGGACGAGGCGATCGACGCCGTGACCGGCGACGTGTCGGCTACCACACTGTCCTCCACGGTCAATATCGTGATACCACTGCCAGGTGTACGCGATCGCCCTCGCCGCTGCCTGCGCCTTGATCTGGGGCGCGTCGGACTTCTGCGGCGGAAAGGCGTCGCAGCGCGCTCATCCGCTCTCCGTGACCGTGCTCTCGCAAATACTCGGTCTTCCGATGATCGCACTGATGATGGTCGTCATCCCCGGCACGCCACGCGGTGCTGACCTGCTGTGGGGCGCGGCGGCCGGCGTACTCGGGCTTTTCGGGATAGTCCTGCTCTATCGCGGGCTGTCCCAGGGCGCCATGGCGGTGGTCGCTCCGACGACCGCGGTGACCTCGGCGATCGTGCCGATCCTGGGTGGACTGCTCCAGGGGGAACGTCCCGCGCCCGCGGCGCTCGCCGGAGCGTTCTGCGCGGTCGCGGCGATCGGGCTGGTGAGCCTCGCCCCGAGCCGACCGGGGGAACCCGCGAAGGTGAGCGTGGCCACCGTCGGCTTAGCCCTGCTCGCCGGCGCGTGTTTCGGCGGATTCTTCATCATCCTCGGCTTCGCTGACGCCGACGCGGGCCTGTGGCCGATGCTCGGTGTCCGGGCTTCGTCACTCGCCGTCGGTTTGCTCCTGGTGTGGAGGGCCGGCGCACGATTGCGCCTCGACGGGCGCACCACGGTCGCGCTCGCTGCGGCGGCCGGTCTCGGCGACACCCTGGCCAACGGCTTCTACCTGCTCGCGGTCCAGCGGGGCGATCTCTCGGTCATCGCGCCGATCGCGGCGCTCTATCCGGCCAGCACCGTGTTGCTCGCGCTTCTCGTGGAGAAAGAACGCATGCGGCCACTGCAATTCGCCGGTCTAGGCCTCGCGGCACTCGCTCTCGTGCTCACCGCCACCTGACAATCCACAATGGTCACGATCCGCGTTTCACCCTCTTGACCAGCGAGTACGCCGAATGGAGCGGGCGTCGATCGTGAGTGTGACGGGGGACAACGACCCCCGATTTGCGAGCGGCGTAGGGCATCGCGTAATGTTCTCTCTGCCAGCGCGGCACGGACGGGAACGACGAGGGCTACCTCGGCGGGAGGCCGGAGCGCGAATCCTCGAGTGATGCAGGCCCCCGGTGGGGGTGTGCGAAGTCGGTCGGGTAGGCTGGACGAGTTGCCCC
>NZ_JBFBAZ010000088.1:0-34052 GCF_040682475.1 Hamadaea sp. NPDC051192 | reverse complement strand
ACGAAGACCACCGCGATCGGCGCGAGCACCGCCGACGTGGTGCGGACGCCCTTAGCGAGGTCGTCGAGGATCTTGTTCGCGGCGGTCACCCCGATGCCCGTCATCCAGACCTCGTCCTTGACCACGTACGCCTTGCCGGCCTTCACCGCCGACAGCCCCTGCCACAGGGGTCCGGCGCTGACCGTCGCCTGCTGCTGAGCGGCCTTCTCGCCGTACGCCGCGACGAAGATGACGTCGCCGTCGAGGAGGTTCAGCTTCTCCGCGCTGACGGCGACGAAGCGCTTGTCCTCCTTGTCGGCGAGCAGCTGGAACTCGGGGCGGCCGAGGCCGCTGTCGCCGACGACGATGCCGGAGAACGAGGTCGGGCCGTACGCGCGGAGGGCGTCGGGCAGGAAGCGCGCGATCGACACCTTGATCTTCGACGGGTCGCCGAGCTTGGCGCCGACCTCCTTGGCCCGCTTCTCGTACGCCTCGAGCGCGGCGGTCGCCTCGGCCTTGTGCCCGAGGGCGTCGCCGTCGAGGAGGAAGTTCTCCTTCCAGGTCGAGCCGACCTGGGCGGTGAACACGGTCGGGGCGATCGCGGTCAGCTCGTCGTAGTACTTCTCCTGGCGGAACTTCGAGCCCAGGATCAGGTCGGGCTTCAGCGACGCGATCTTCTCGAGGTTCGGCTCCTGCAGCGTGCCGACCTCGGTGATGCCGCTGAGCTTGTCCTCGCCGAAGTAGGTCGGCCAGGACTTCGCCTCACCGGCGACGGCCGCGCCGACCGGGGTCACGCCGAGGGTGAGCGCCGTGTCGATCTTGTCGGTGTCGAGGACCACCACGCGCTTCGGCGTGACCGGGATCTTCGTGGTGCCCATCGCGTGGGTGATCTCGCGCGTGGCGTCACCCGAGGAGGACGGCGAGGACGAACAGCCCGCGACGGCGAGCCCGGCTACGAGCGCCAACATGACCAGACGGCGGTGCATGAGAAGACAGCCTTTCTACAGAGGGACGACCAGCGGAGCGCCGCTGACCGGGCAGGGCACGACCACACAGTCCATGCCGAAGACGCGGGCGACCAGGTCGGCGTCGATCACGTCGCGCGGCGTACCGGCTTCGACGATCTGACCGTCCCGCATCGCGATGACATGGTCGGCGTACCGGGCGGCCTGGTTGAGGTCGTGGAGGACGGCGACCACCGTCTTCCCCTCGTCGCGCAGGCGGCCGAGCAGCGTGAGGATCTCCAGCTGGTGGGCCGGGTCCAGGTAGGTGGTGGGCTCGTCGAGCAGCAGGATCGGGGTCTGCTGGGCGAGCGTCATCGCGATCCAGACGCGCTGCCGCTGCCCGCCCGACAGCGCGGCCACCGGCCGGTCGGCCAGCTCCGCGACGTCCGCGCTGCGCATGGCGGTCGCGACGGCCTCGCTGTCCTCGACCGTCCACTGGCGATACCAGCGCTGGTACGGCGACCGGCCGCGGCCGACCAGCTCGGCCACGGTCACGCCCTCGGGCACCAACGGAGTCTGCGGGAGCACGGCCATCCGGGTCGCGACATGCCGCGGTGACTGCTCATCAACGGGTACGCCGTCCAGCCGGACCGTCCCACCGCGCGGTTTGAGCAGCCGAGCCAGCGACCGCAGCAGGGTGGACTTGCCGCAGGCGTTCGGCCCGATGATCACCGTGAACCGGCCCTCGGGGACGGTGACGTCGAGACCGGCGAGCACGTCGCGGGCCTCGTACCCGACGGTCAGGCCTTCAGCGGAGAGCATGCCGCCTCCTTCGGGTCGTGGAACGGGGTGAACCTAGGCACGGCGGGCTCGCAGGAGCAGGAAGATCAGGAACGGGCCGCCGATGGCCGCCGTGACCACGCCGACGGGCAGCTGGGTCGGCGCCAGGACCCGCCGGGCGACCAGGTCGGCCACGACCACCAGGGCCGCCCCGATCACGGCCGCGAGCGCGATCGGCGGCCGCTCGGTACGCGCGATCCGCTGAGCCGTCTGCGGGGCGACCAGGGCCACGAAGTCGACCGCGCCGACGGTGGCCGTCGCGAGTGCCGCCATGACCACGCCGAGCGCACCCACGCCGGCGCGTACGCCGACCGGCCGGGCGCCCAGGCCACGTGCGGTGTCGTCGTCGAGCGCCGAGGTACGCAGAGCCCAGGCCGCCATCGCGAGCAGCGGCAGCGCCACGACCAGGGTGATCGCCAGCGGCGTCGCCTCGGCCCAGCCGAGCCCGTTCACCGAGCCCAGCAGCCAGATCTGCGCCCGCTGGGCGTCGATCGCGTCCGCCGTGGTGAGGGTGACCTCGATGCCGGCCCGGAGCGCGAAGGCGATCGCGACGCCGCCGAGGACGAAGCGGTTCGCGGTGAACCCGCTGCGGGCGCCGAGCAGGAACGCGACGGCGGCGGCGAGGAGGCCGCCCGCGAGGGCGGTCGGCGCGACGAAGGCGTACGGGAGCCCGGCGGTCACGGCGATCACTGCGGCGAGCCCGGCGCCCTGTGTCACACCGATGACGTCCGGGCTGGCCAGGGCGTTCCGCGTGACCGACTGGATGAGGGCGCCGCCGATGCCGAAGAGCGCGCCGGAGACGGCCGCCAACGCGGTCCGCGGCAGCCGCAGGTCCAGCGCGAGCGACCAGGGCAGGTCCGCCTCCCCGACGGAGACGCTGAGCGCCATCGCGCCCGCGAGGACGGCCGCCGCGACGACCAGCCAGCCCGCGTACCGGAGTCGTCTCATGCCGCGACCAGCCGGTTCCGCCGCGTCAACGCGATGAGCAGGGGAGCGCCGACCAACGCCGTCAGGACGCCCGCCGGGACCTCGCCGGGCGGCGCGATGACCCGGCCGATCGTGTCCGCCACCAGCACCAGTACGCCGCCCATGAGCGCCGACAACGGCAGCAGCAACGCGTGTGAGGTGCCCGTCTTGAGCCGGGCGGAGAGCGCACGAGCGGCGTGGGGCACCGCCAATCCGACGAACGCGATCGGCCCCGCCAGTGCCACCGCGGCCCCGGTGAGGGTCACCGCGGCGATCGCGGCCGCTGTGCGTACAAGTGCGATTCGATGACCGAGGCCCACCGCGACCTCGTCGCCGAGCGCGAGACCGTCGAGCCCGCGGGCCGCCGCGATGGCGCTGACCAGCCCGAGCAGGAGGATCGGCGCGGCCTGGACCACCAGGTCGAGGCCGCGACCGGACAGCGAGCCGACCGCCCAGAAGCGGAACTGGTCGAAGGTACGCGTGGACGTGCTGAGCAGCGTGTAGATGACCGCACCGAGGCAGGCGTCGACAGCCGCGCCGGTGAGCGCGAGGGTGATCGGGCCGCTGGCGCCGGTGCCGAGCCGGAGTCCGAGGGTGAAGACGATCGCGCCGGCGGCGAGCGCGCCGAGCAGCGCGAACCAGATCCAGCCGGCGAGAGTGCCGATGCCGAAGACCGCGATGGCGAGCACGACGCCGGTGGACGCGCCGGCCGAGATGCCGAGGATGCGCGGTTCGGCGAGCGGGTTGCGGGTGAGCGCCTGCATGACGAGCCCGGCGACGGCGAGCGCCGGTCCGACCGCGAGCCCGACGACAGTACGCGGAATGCGCAGGTCGTGGACGATGACGGCGGTCTCGGAACCGTCGGGATGGAACAGTGCGCTGAGGACGTCGCCGAGCGGTATGGGGCGCGCCCCGATCGCCAGGCTGGCCGCGACGGCGAGCACCAGCAGTGCCGCCGCGCCGAGCAGTAGCCCGATTCGCCTCCCCATCACGAGTGGGGAGCCTAACTAAGGCAAGCCTTACCTCGCAAATCGCTGGGACGGTTGTGACAACCGTCCCAGCGATGGGTCAACGCGAGACCTGAGCCAGATCAGTGCTTCTGCTCGGGGTGGTAGTAGTTGAGCTTGGTCGGGTCGACCGGGAACTCCACGTCGTCGCCGAACGGCGAGTTGGCGCCGACCCGGTCCGACAGCAGCTCGTTGAGGGGCAGGTGGCCCTTCTCGTCCACGTCCGCGCCCATCGGCGGGGTCAGCTCCCGGTGCCAGTTGATCGGGGCGGTCCCGTCGGTCTGCGGCGTCGGGTGCGCCGGGTGCAAGGTTGTCACCGCTACTGCCTCCTGCTCTAGCTGATCTCTCCGAAGGATCTTGCGACCCAGTCGGACCAGCGGATCGTACCGCCGGTCAACGACGCGCTCCTTCATGGGGATGATCGCGTTGTCAGTGATCTTGATGTGCTCCGGGCAGACCTCGGTGCAGCACTTGGTGATGTTGCAGTAGCCCAGACCCTGTTCCTTCTGGGCGTACTCCTTGCGGTCGGTACGCGCGTCCAGCGGGTGCATGTCCAGCTCGGCCGCCCGGATGAAGAACCGCGGCCCGCTGAACGCGGCCTTGTTCTCCTCATGGTCCCGCACGACGTGGCAGGTGTTCTGGCAAAGGAAGCATTCGATGCACTTGCGGAACTCCTGCGAGCGGTCGACGTCGACCTGCTGCATCCGGTAGTCGCCCGGGGCCACGTCCTTGGGCGGGGCGAACGCCGGGGTCTCCCGCGCCTTGATGTAGTTGAAGGTGACGTCGGTGACCAGGTCGCGGATGACCGGGAAGGTCCGCAGCGGCGTGATCGTGACGGTCTCGTCCTCCTCGAACGTCGACATCCGCGTCATGCACGCGAGCCGCGGCATGCCGTCGATCTCCATCGAGCAGGAGCCGCACTTGCCCGCCTTGCAGTTCCACCGGCAGGCCAGGTCCGGTTCCTGGGTGGCCTGCAGCCGGTGGATGACGTCGAGGACGACCTCGCCCTCGTTCACGTCGACGTCGTAGTTGACGAGCTGGCCGCCGGCCGAGTCGCCACGCCACACCTTGAACTGCCTGACAGTCATGCGAGCTCTTCCTCCGTCATGTACTTGGACAGCTCGGACTGCTCGAAGAGGGCGAGCAGCTCCGGGCGCATCGTCGGGACCGGCTGGTGGACCAGGTCGACGTCGCCGGACGCGGCCACGGAGCAGACCAGGTTGATCTGCCGCCACTTCGGGTCCATCTTCGGGAAGTCCTCCCGGGTGTGCCCGCCGCGCGACTCCTCCCGCTCCAGCGCCGCCTTGGCGGTGCACTCCGAGACGAGCAGCATGTTGCGCAGGTCGAGGGCGAGGTGCCAGCCGGGGTTGTACTTGCGGCCGCCGGTCGCGCCCACCTTGGCCACCCGCTCGCGCAGCTCGGCGAGCCGGCCCAGCGACTCCTGCAGCTCGCCCTGCCGCCGGATGATGCCGACCAGGTCGCCCATCACCTGCTGCAACTCGTGGTGCAGGGAGTAGGGGTTCTCGCCGCCCTCGCGCTGCAAGGGCGCCAAGGCCGCGTCGACCGCGGCTTCGAGGTCGGCCGGCTTGATCGCGGGGCGCTTGCTCAAGTCACCCGTGTACGCGGCCGCGTACTCCCCGGCTCGTTTGCCGAAGACGAGGAGGTCGGACAGGGAGTTGCCGCCGAGACGGTTCGAGCCGTGCATACCGCCGGACACCTCGCCCGCGGCGTACAGGCCGGCGATCCTGGTGGCCTGGGTGTCCGGGTCGACCTCGACGCCGCCCATCACGTAGTGGCAGGTCGGGCCGACCTCCATCGGCTCCTTGGTGATGTCGACGTCGGCCAGCTCCTTGAACTGGTGGTACATCGACGGGAGCTTCTTCAGGATCGACGCCGCCGGGAGCCGGGAGGCGATGTCCAGGTAGACGCCGCCCGCTTTGGTGCCGCGGCCGGCCTTCACCTCGGAGTTGATCGCCCGGGCCACCTCGTCGCGGGGCAGCAGCTCCGGCGGACGCCGGTTGTTGTCCGGGTCGGTGTACCAGCGGTCGGCCTCCTCGGGCGTCTCCGCGTACTGCTTGCGGAAGACGTCGGGGACGTAGTCGAACATGAACCGCTTGCCGTCGTTGTTCTTCAGGATGCCGCCGTCACCGCGGACCGACTCGGTGACCAGGATGCCCTTGACGGACGGCGGCCACACCATGCCGGTCGGGTGGAACTGGAGGAACTCCATGTTGATCAGCGTCGCGCCGGTCCGCAGCGCCAGGGCGTGCCCGTCGCCGGTGTACTCCCAGGAGTTGCTGGTGACCTTGTAGGACTTGCCGACACCACCGGTCGCCAGCACGATCGCGGGCGCCTCGAAGAGGACGAAGCCGCCGGTCTCGCGGTAGTAGCCGAACGCGCCGGCCACCCGGGCGGTGCCGTCGGAGTCGTCGAGCAGCAGCTCGGTGATGGTCGTCTCGGCGAAGACCCGGATGCGGGCGTCGTAGTCGCCGAACTCCTTCTTGTCCTCCTGCTGGAGCGACACGATCTTCTGCTGCAGCGTCCGGATCAGCTCGAGGCCGGTGCGGTCGCCGACGTGGGCCAGCCGCGGGTACTCGTGACCGCCGAAGTTGCGCTGGCTGATCTTGCCGTCCTTGGTGCGGTCGAACAGCGCGCCGTAGGTCTCCAGCTCCCAGATCCGCTCCGGCGCCTCCTTGGCGTGCAGCTCGGCCATCCGGAAGTTGTTGAGGAACTTGCCGCCCCGCATCGTGTCGCGGAAGTGGACCATCCAGTTGTCGTTGCTGTTGACGTTGCCCATGGCCGCGGCGGCGCCGCCCTCGGCCATGACCGTGTGCGCCTTGCCGAACAGCGACTTGGAGATGATCGCGGTCTTCTTGCCCGCCAGGCGGGCCTCGATCGCGGCGCGCAGACCGGCGCCACCGGCGCCGATCACGACGACGTCGTACTGGTGCTTCTCGATGTTTTCCACGATGTCACCCAATGAATCGCAGGTCGTTGAACCAGCCGGCGGAGACGGCCATGACGTAGAAGTCGGTGATCGCCAGCGTGGCGAGGGTCGTCCAGGCCAGGCCCATGTGGCGGGTGTTCAGCTTCGAGACGAAGGTCCAGAAGCGATACCGGAGCGGATGCTGCGAGAAGTGCTTGAGCCGCCCGCCGACGATGTGCCGGCACGAGTGGCACGACAGCGTGTACGCCCAGAGGCACAGCACGTTGATCCACAGGATGATGTTGCCCAGGCCCAGGCCGAAACCGCCCGGCGAGTGCATCGCCTTGATCGCGTCCCAGGTGTTGATGAGCGAGATCAGTCCGGCGGCGTAGAAGGCGTACCGGTGGAGGTTCTGGAAGACCAGCGGGAAGCGCGTCTCGCCGGAGTAGGTCTTGTGCCCGTCCGGGACGGCGCAGGCCGGCGGCGACATCCAGAAGCTCCGGTAGTACGCCTTGCGGTAGTAGTAGCACGTCAGCCGGAACAGCAGCAGGAACGGCAGGCTGAACGCGGCGTCGGGGATGATCCACCAGTTCGGCAGGATCGCGCCGAATTCGGCGGCCCCGGCGTCGGCACACCGGTCGGTGACGCAGGGTGAGTAGAACGGGGTGAGGTAGTGATAGTTCTCCACCCAGAAGTACTTGTGCATGAAGACGCGCACGGTCGCGTACGCCACCCACGCGGTCAGGCCGATCACGGTCAGCAGCGGTGCGATCCACCACTTGTCCGTGCGCAACGTCTTGGCGTCGATCGCCGCGCGCGGGCGCGCACCGATCGGCCTCGTTGCCGTCGTTGTCATTTGTCGCTCCAGCAGTCTTTCCGGATGTACTGACTGAACTTCTGGCGGCTCGCCCGAGAGGCTCCCCGGCGGGCGCAGCTCTAGTGAACGTGGCTTAGGTTACGCCCGAGAAGTGGATATTGGTGGGAGAGGCACGGGTCCAGATCGCACGCCTTCTCAACCTCTTGTGTGAAAAGAAGTTTCACGTCAGCATGAGCCGCATGTTACGACGTCACATTGCCACCCCTCTCGCCGTGGTGCTGCTGGCGGGAGTGCTCGCCGGTGGAGCCGCAACCGCCGAGCCCACCACCGATCCGGCACTGTCGCAATTGGTGCAACGGCTCGACTCGATCCTCGCCGACGCACGCCTCAACGGCAGCTTCGCCGCCACCGTCGTGCGCGACGCGCAGACCGGGGAAACCCTGTACAACCGGATGGGCGACAAGCGGCTGCTGCCCGCTTCGAACACCAAGTTCCTGACCTCGACCGCCGCGATGGACATCCTCGGCGCGGACTACCGGTTCACCACCGACGTCCTCTCGCCCGGCAAGCGCGCCGGCTCGGTCCTGCTCGGCGACGTCTACCTGCGCGGCAACGGCGACCCGACGTCGCTGGCGGCCGACTACGACAAGCTCGCGGCCGACATCGCCGCCAGCGGCGTCAAAGTGGTCACCGGCGACCTGGTCGCCGACGACACCTATTTCGACGATGTACGCCTCGGCACCGGCTGGTCCGCCGACGACGAGTACTCCTATTACTCCCAGCAGGCTTCGGCACTGACGATCGCGCCCGACACCGACTACGACAACGGCAACGTGGTCATCACGGTCTCGCCCGGCGCCAAGGCCGGTGACAAGCCGGTCGTGACGGTGACGCCGCCGACCGACTACGTGACGATCGTGAACAACGGCTCCACCGTGGCCGACGGCGGCACCGACACCCTCGGCGTGTCCCGCGAGCACGGCAACAACAACATCGTCATCGACGGCAACATCCCGGTCGGCGGCTCGGACACCGTCGAGTGGATCGCCGTCTGGGAGCCGACCGGGCTCGCCGCGGCCGTCTTCCGGGACGCGCTCAAGGCCCACGGCGTACGCGTCCTCGGGCGTACGCGGCTGGGGGTCGCCACCCCGTCGGCGGCTTCCGTGCTGGCGGCGCACCAGTCGATGACGCTCGCCGAGCTGATGGTGCCGTTCCTGAAGCTGTCCAACAATGGCCATGCCGAGGCGCTGACCAAGGCGATCGGGCAGAAGGTGTCGGGTAAGGGCACCTGGTCGGCCGGGCTCGCCGCGATCAAGTCCTTTGTGGTCTCTCAGGGGATGGACGGCGCGACGTTCCGGCAGTCCGACGGCTCCGGCCTGACCCGGTGGGACATGATCCCGGCGTACGAGCTGACCGATCTGCTGGTCGCGGTCCGGTCGAAGCCCTGGTACACGACCTGGTACAACGCGCTGCCGATCGCCGGCAACGCCGACCGCTTCACCGGCGGCACGCTCCGCAGCCGCATGCGCAACACGCCGGCGGCGAACAACGTGCACGCCAAGACGGGCAGCCTCACCGGAGTCAGCGCGCTCTCCGGCTACGTGACCACGGCCGACGGTCGCCAGCTGGTGTTCTCCGTGATCGAGAACAACTACCTCGCCTCGACGGTGAAGCCGATCGAGGACTCGATCGCGATCGCCCTGGCGTCCTGGAACAGCACCTCGACCGCCGCCGCCCGGCTCGCGCCCGCCACGTCGTCCGACTCGTCCTCCGACGACGCCCCGGCCGACCTCGAGTGCTCCTGGCTCAAGCCGGTCCTCTGCTGAGTCCGCTCCGTGAGAAGCAGATCAGGGATATGCAGCCCTTCCGGCCTCCCGGAAGCATGCATATCCCTGATCTGCTGCTCAAGATGAGATGGGACGGGTGGGTCAGCCGGAGGCCGTGCCGGTGAAGTTCCACGAGGCGAGGTGCAGCGCCGGCCCGGTCCACGACCCCAGCCCCCACCGCGAGGGCTGGGCGACCGCGGTGTCCCCGACGCCGAGCACCCGGCCCGGGGCGAGCGCCTGCGGATAGGCCTGGGTGAACCGGAAGTTCTGCACCGGCGTACCGATCTCGCCGTCCTCGATCAGCCACACCCCGTTGCGGGTGAGCCCGGTCAGCGTCATCTGGCGCGGGTCCAGGACCCGGGTGTACCAGAAGTCGGTGACCAGCAGCCCTCGGCGTACGCCCCGGATCAGGTCCGGCAGCGGCGTCGAGCCGGGGGAGAGGACCAGGTTCTCCGTCATCGGGCCCCAGCCGCCTTCGCTGTAGTGCCCGGTGCTGGCCGCCCCGGCCTTCGCCGCCGTACGCCGATCGTGGGCGACCGCCGCCGTGACACCGGCGTCCACCAGACTCAGTACGCCGCGCGGCGTGCCTTCGGCGTCGTAGGGCTGGCCGATGTTGCCGGGCGTGACGGGGTCGTCGGTGAGCGTGATCGCCGGGTCGAACTGCGCCTCGCCGAGCCGGGCGAAGGACCGGCCCTCGTTGTGCTGCTTGCCGTTGAATCCGTAGAACGCGAAGTTCGTCAGGATGTCGGCGACCGCCTCCGGCATCAGCACGACCTCGTACTCACCGGCCGGGAGTTCGACCGCCGAGGTGAGGGTGCGCGCGTTGCGGCCGACCCGGTCGCCGAGCGCCGCTCCGTCCAGGTCGGACATGCGGGTCGACGAGATCCGGGCGGCCGAGTCGGCGCCGTCGTTCCGGGCGATCCCGTCGAAGTCGGCCGAGGTCGCCTCGCCTTCGACGAAGTGCCCGGCCGAGTTCGCGTACGCCCCGGTCCAGTGTTTGGTGCGGCAGTAGCCGGCGGTCTCCAGGCCACCGGCGGCCCGGACGAACGCCTGCACGACTCCGGCGCGATCGTCGGGCGTGGCGGCCAGGACGGACTGGTCGACGGTGCCCGTCCCGGCGAGCGACGCCGGCGGCACGAGACCGGGCCAGGCGGCGTCGAGCGGGGCGAGCCGGGTCGCGCCGACCGTCCGCTCGACCAGCGCCCGGAGACCGGCGTCGTCGGTCAGCGTCGTCGACGCGACAGTGGTACGCCCGTCGACGTGGACGGTCAGCGTCACCGAGGTCGTCTCGTCGGCGACGTTCTGGTGGATGAAGGAGGTCGCGAACCGGGTCAGCCACTGTTCGGTGCGGTCGGCCGAGACGGCTGCCTCGGCGGTCGGCGCCGCTGTGCGTACCAGATCGAGAACCTGGTGGGCGAGATCAGCGAGAGAGGAGCTCATGCCTTGACCCCCACGCGGACGTTCTGGAATCGGGCCGGGGCCGCCGGGTGCCCGGTGTGGCCGATCTGGCCGGGTTGTCCCTTGCCGCAGTTGGGCGTGCCCCAGGCGACGGTCTCGTTGGAGAGCATGTCCATCGACTGCCAGAACCGCGGGCCGATGCCGGTGTAGGTCGGGTTGCGCAGCATCCGGCCGAGCTTGCCGTTCTTCACCTCGTAGCCGATCTCGCAGCCGAACTGGAAGTTGAGCCGCTTGTCGTCGATCGACCACGACCGGTTGAAGTCCATGAGGATGCCGTCATCGGTGGCGGCGATGATCTCCTCCAGCGTATGCGGGCCGGGTTCGAGGCCCACGTTGGTCATCCGGACCATGGGCAGCCGCGCCCAGCCGTCGGACCGGACGCTGCCGCCGTAGTCCAGCCCAGCGACCGCGGCGGAGTCCCGGCCGGCCAGGACGCCGACCCACCGGCCGTCCCGGACGGCGTCGCGCGCCTGTGCCGGGGTGCCCTCGTCGTCGAAGCCGAACGAGCCCAGCGCACCCGGGATCGTCGGGTCGATCGTGATGTTCATCAGCTCGGAGCCGTACCGCAGCGAGCCCAGCTTGCTCAGGTCCAGCCAGGACGTGCCGGCGAAGGCGGCCTCCCAGCCCAGGATCCGGTCCAGCTCGATGGCGTGCCCGACCGACTCGTGGATCTGCAGGCACATCTGCTCGCCGCCGAGGATCAGCGTGGTCTCGCCGGCCGGGCAGACCGGGGCGGTGAGCAGTGCTCGCGCCTCTTCCGCGATCCGGGCCGCGTGTGCGGTCAGGTCCAGCTCCCGGACCAGTTCCCAGCCGCGCGTCCCGTACTGGCCGCGGTAGGAGGGGTAGGACCGGCGCTGGGTCTCGTGCTCGCCCACGACCGTGGCGGAGATGCCGCCGCCGCACTCGCGGATGTGCTGGTCGATCCGGTGGCCCTCGCTGGACACGAACCACTTGCGCGTGTCCCAGGCCTGGTAGAGGCCCTCCGCGAGGTCCGCGCCGTGCTCGACCATCAGGCGGGTCGCCGTGGTCAGCAGCTCGCCCTTCTCCCCCAGGGGTACGCCCAACGGGTCGACTTCGCAGGCGGACGCCCACGAGGCGGTGGTGGCCGGTGACCGGACGAGGTCCAGCGGCGGACCGGGGACCTGGGTGCTGGCGGCTGCGATCCGGGCGGCGGTCTGCCCGGCGAGGCGGGCCCCGGCGGTGCTCAGGTCGGGCACCGCGTAGAAGCCCCAACCGCTCCCTACCAGAGCGCGTACCCCGATGCCTGCGTCTTCTTGCTGCGTGAGATCCTCTATCTCGCCGTTGCGCGCGTTCATGGATTCCGTGCGTCGGTGCATCACACGGGCGTCCGCGTATCGGGCACCGGCGTCGAGGGCGGCTTGTACTGCCACAGTGGCGACGTCGAAATGCGACATGTGCCGACCCTACAAGCCCGTTTCCCCGCTTTTGCGTACTCCCTGATCTTGGACGCAAGTCTTCCTGTGTTTCACAGAAGTAACAGGAGAAACAACCGTCACAGGGCGGCTTGGCCGGGCAGCTTACAGCACGTCAGAAGGTTGCGGTGGTCGGCCCATCCGTGACGGGGTTGTTATCGAACTGATGTTGAGCAGCCTTCACGACGGCGTTTCTTGCTACTACCGTCCCCTCAGACACCTGGGGCGGCACATCCCCGGGTGCGCTGCAACCTACGTATGAGGAGATGGGCATGAGCGAGCCGAACCCGCGTGGCACCGAGCCCGCGGCCACCGCGGCCGACTCCGCCGCCGTGGGCGTGCTCGACGTCGCGGCCACCGAGGAGGGCGCCAAGGCGCCGAAGGTCATCGAGGGCCGGTCGCCCGGCCAACTGGCCTGGATGCGGCTGCGGCGTGATCGGACCGCGCGCGGCGCGATCTGGGTGCTGGGCTTCTTCATCGTCATCGCCATCCTCGCCCCGCTGATCGAGAAGGTCTACGGACTGGGCCCCACGGTCAACAGCCCGGATCTGCTCGACGCCGGCGGTCTTCCGCTGGGCTACTTCGGCGGTATCGACTTCTCCAGCGACAACGTCTCCGGTCACGCGCACATCCTCGGCGTCATGCCGGGCACCGGCTGGGACATCTTCATGCAGTTCGTCTACGGCGCGCGGACGTCGCTCATCGTCGCGGCGCTGGCGGCACTGCTCTCGGTGGTCATGGGTGTCGTCATCGGCATCGTGGCGGGCTACCTCGGCGGCTGGATCGACCAGATCCTCACCTGGTTCATCGACTACATGCTCGCCTTCCCGTTCGTGCTGATGGCGATCGCGATCATCCCGATCGTCAACTCACACCTGGCCGACGCGAGCGGCTACGTCGCGCCGCCGGAGCGCATGGCCACGATCATCATCGTCTTCTCGCTGTTCGGCTGGATGAGCACGGCGCGGCTGGTCCGCGGCCAGGTGATCTCGCTGCGCGAGCGGGAGTACGTCGAGGCGGCGCGGGCGGCCGGCGCCGGACGTGGGCACATCATGTTCAAGCAGATCCTGCCGAACCTGTGGGCCCCGATCCTGGTGACCTTCTCCCTCGCGTTGCCGGCGACGGTCACCGCCGAGGCGGCCCTGTCCTTCCTCGGCATCGGCGTGGAACAGCCGACCCCCGACTGGGGCCGCATGATCAACGACAGCCTGCGGTACATGCAGTCGGACTGGACCTACCTGATCATTCCGGGCGTTTCCATCTGGGCGCTCGTCCTGGCGTTCAACCTGTTCGGCGACGCCACGCGCGACGCCCTCGACCCGAGGTCCAGCCGCTGAGCCTCGGCTCGCGGTGATCTCGGCACACAGATGTCCCGGTGCTCACGGGCGGATACCCCTCCTGGCAACGGGCTGAAAATGGGAAGGAGAACCCTAGTGCGAAAGACCGTCAAGGCGCTGGCCTTTGGCGCACTCGCCGTAGGCGTCGCGTTGAGCGCCGCCTGCACCAAGAACACTGGCGACAGTGGCACGAACAAGCAGGCTGAAGCTCAGAAGTTCATCGTGGACTACAAGGGCGAGACCGTTACCCCCGCCCCCGAGGTTGACGGCGCGAAGCCGGGCGGCACCATGACAGTGGTGCAGGAAGCCGACTTCGAGCACCTCGACCCCACCCAGATCTACGTCTCGAACGCGCTGAACTACAGCCAGCTGTTCTACCGGACGCTGACCACCTACATCGAGACCGGCAAGGAGGGGGAAACCGTCAAGCTGGTCGGTGACCTCGCCACCAACGCCGGTGAGACCACGGACGGCGGCAAGACCTGGAAGTACACGCTGCGTGACGGCCTGAAGTACGAGGACGGCACCGCGATCACCTCCAAGGACGTCGCCTACACGGTCTCGCGGTCGTTCGGCACCTTCGGTGCGCAGGGCCCGCAGTTCCTGCAGCACGCGCTGGACGCCAACTACGGCAAGGACGGCGGCTACCAGGGCCCGACGGCCGACAAGCCGTACGCGCCGGGGATCAGCACGCCGGACGACAAGACCATCATCTTCTCGTTCGCCACGCCGCACCTCGAGGTTCCGTACCTCACGGCGTTCCCGACGACCGCGCCGATCCCGGCCGCCAAGGACACCAAGGAGAAGTACGAGCGCGAGTTCGTCTCCTCCGGTCCGTACAAGCGCAAGGAATACGTCGCGGGCACCAAGCTGGTTCTTGAGAAGAACCCGAACTGGGACTCGAAGACCGACCCGCTGCGTCACCAGTACGTCGACCAGTGGGTGTTCGACATGACCGCTGACCCGAAGGCGCAGACCGACCGGCTCACCGCCGCGACCGGCGCCGACGCGGCGGCCGTCATGATGGACAACGTCCCGCCGGACCAGATCCCCAACGTCAAGGGCAACGCCGAGGTCATGAAGCGGGTCGCCACCGGCCCGAACCAGTACGTCTACTACCTCGACATCAACACCACCCGGGTGACTGACGTCGACGTGCGGCGGGCGCTGAACTACGCGTTCGACCGGGACGCCTACATCAAGGCCCTCGGTGGCCCGGACGTGGCCGACCCCGCGACGACCATCCAGTCGCCGGTTCTGCCGTCCTACAAGAAGTTCGACGTGTACCCGTCCCTGCCGGACGGCCACGGCGACGTCGAGAAGGCCAAGAAGCTCCTCGAGGGCAAGACCGTGCCGAAGCTGACCTTCTGCACCTCGAACACCACGGCCAACCAGCAGGTCGCCGCGGTGATGGTCGAGTCCTTCAAGCGGGCCGGCCTGGAGATCACGACCAAGTTCATCGAGCGTTCGGCGTACTACACCACGGTTGGTGTCAAGGGCGTCGACTGCGACCTGATCACGGCGGCGTGGGGCCAGGACTACCCGGACTCGGAGTCCGTTCTGGGCACCATCATGGACGGCACCAAGATCACGGCCGAGGGTAACAACAACTACTCCTACTTCAACGAGTCGACCATCAACGACAAGCTGAAGACCCTCCGTGAGATGCAGGACCGTGGTGCTGCCGCCGCCCTGTACGGCGACCTGGACGAGCAGATCATGCGCGACTTCGCGCCGATCGTCCCGCTGCGTTACGGCCGGAACTTCACCATCGCCGGCCCGAACGTCGGTGGCACGTTCCTCAACCAGTACAGCCAGTTCAACGCCACGAGCAGCTTCGTCAAGTCCTGACGTAGCGCTCGGGGGCGGCGGATCCTGATTCGCCGCCCCACGGTGAACAGCACTTCAGCACCACCTGTGGCGGGCGGCGCACCCCGGCCGCCCGCCACAGCCCAGCCCAGTCCCCAGGCGGCTGCTGGATTTCCCCCGGAAGGCAACCATGCTTCGCTTCTTCGTCAAACGCGCGCTCCTTGCGGTGCTCACGCTTTTCGCGATCTCCGTGACGGTCTTCGTGCTCTTCTTCATGGGTCCGGCCGACCCCGCCGCCACCATGTGTGGCACGAAGGCGTGCACGGCGGCTCAGCATGAGCAGATCACCAAGTCGCTCGAGCTCGACAAGAGTCCGGCGACTCAGTACGCGAGCTACATGCGAGGCATCTTCGTCGGCCGGGAGATCGGCAGCGGCAGCACCAAGATCGAGTGCGACGCACCCTGCCTCGGTGTCAACTTCCGCTCTTATGAGCCGGTGAAGGACATCATCGCGCGTACGCTGCCGATCACCTTCAGCATCGTGCTCGGCGCCGCTGTGTTGTACGTCCTCATCGGAACATCGCTGGGCATGATCTCGGCCATCTGGCGCGGCTCGATCTTCGACCGCCTCGCCGCCGGAACGGCCCTGACCTTCGCCTCGACCCAGATCTTCTTCCTCGGCTCGCTAATCCTGCTCGTCTTCGTCTACAAGACGGGATGGCTGCCGAGACCCCAGTACATCAGCCCGTTCACCGACTTCTTCGGCTGGATGGGCGGCATGATCACCCCATGGATCGCGCTGGGCCTGATCAACTCGGCGTCCTACTCGCGGTTCTCCCGGGCGCAGATGATCGAGACACTCGGTGAGGACTACATCCGCACCGCGCGTGCCAAGGGCCTCGGCATGAGGGCGGTCTACTTCCGGCACGCGCTGCGGGCGGCGGTCACCCCGATCGTCACCATCGCCGGCATCGACATCGGCGGTCAGCTGGGTGGCGTCGCCATCACGGAGACCACCTTCAGCCTGCCGGGCATGGGCAAGACCGCCCTGGGCGCGGTCGTCTCCCAGAATCTGCCGATCGTCATGGCGATCGTGTTGTTCGGCGCGGTCTTCATCGTGCTCTCCAACGTGATCGTCGACATGCTCTACGCCGTGATCGACCCGCGGGTCAAGCTCGGCTCTTCCGGGAGATGACAATGACTGCGAACGAGTCCCCCTACCTCGAGGTCGCCGACCTGCAGGTCCGCTTCCGCACTGAGGACGGCCAGGTCCAGGCGGTCAACGGCGTCAGCTTCGCGGTTGAGCGCGGCAAGACGCTCGGCATCGTCGGCGAGTCCGGCTCGGGCAAGAGCGTCACGAGCCTGTCGATCATGGGTCTACACAACCCGAAGTCGACCATCATGACCGGCAGCATCAAGGTCGGCGGCAAGGAGCTCATCGGGCTCAGCCAGGACCAGCTGCGCAAGCTGCGTGGCCGCGACGTCTCCATGATCTTCCAGGACCCGCTGACCGCCCTGCACCCCTTCTACACGATCGGGCGGCAGATCGTTGAGGCGTACCGGATCCACCATCCGGACGCGTCGAAGGCGGTCGCGAAGAAGCGCGCGATCGAGATGCTCGACCGGGTCGGCATCCCGCAGCCCGACCGGCGGTTCAAGCAGTACCCGCACGAGTTCTCCGGCGGTATGCGGCAGCGCGCCATGATCGCGATGTCGCTGGTCAACGACCCCAACCTGCTCATCGCGGACGAGCCCACCACGGCTCTCGACGTGACGGTGCAGGCGCAGATCCTCGACCTGCTCGAAGACCTGCAGCGCGAGTTCAACTCCGCGGTCATCCTGATCACCCACGACCTCGGCGTCGTCAGCCAGGTCGCCGACGACGTCCTGGTGATGTACGGCGGCCGGGTCGCCGAGTTCGGCACCGTCGAGCAGATCATGCGCTCGGCCCAGCACCCCTACACCTGGGGCCTGCTGGCCAGCATGCCGTCCCTGCACGGCGACCCCGACGCGGAGTTGCTGCCGATCAAGGGCAACCCGCCGAGCCTGCTGAACATCCCGTCCGGCTGCGTGTTCCACCCGCGGTGCGCGTACGCGATGCTCAAGGGCGGGCCGTGCGACGTCGAGGTGCCGCGGCTCCTGCCGCTGGCGCTGGCCGACGAGCCGGGCCACACGGTCGCGTGTCACCTGCCTGAGCGGGAACGCAACCGGACGTACCAGGAAGAAATCGCGTCGGTGGGAGTCGCCCAGTGAGCACCCAGGTTATTGAGCAGCGCGGCCCGCGGGATCTGACCTCCGCCGAGCCGCTGCTGAAGGTGGAGAACCTGACCAAGCACTTCCCGGTGCGCGGCGGTGGACTGATCGGCGCCAAGCAGGTCGTCCGCGCGGTCGACGGGGTCTCGTTCGAGGTCCGTCCGGGTGAGACGCTCGGTCTCGTCGGTGAGTCCGGCTGTGGCAAGACCACGACCGGCCGAATGCTGGTCCGGCTGCTGGACTCGACCGCTGGCAAGATCACCTTCGAGGGCCAGGACATCACCCGATCCCGGGGATCGAAGCTGCAACGGCTCCGCCAGGACATGCAGATCATCTTCCAGGACCCGTACTCGTCGCTGAACCCGCGGCACACGGTCGGCAAGATCGTCGCGATGCCCTTGCAGGTCAACGGGATCAACCCGCCCGGCGGCGTGAAGAAGCGCGTCCAGGAGCTGCTGGAGCTGGTCGGCCTCAACCCCGAGCACTACAACCGCTTCCCGCACGAGTTCTCCGGCGGTCAGCGGCAGCGCATCGGCATCGCCCGGTCGCTGGCGCTCAACCCGAAGATCATCGTCGCGGACGAGCCGGTCTCGGCGCTGGACGTGTCGATCCAGGCGCAGGTCATCAACCTGCTCCGGGAGCTGCAGCGGGACATGGGCCTGGCCTTCGTCTTCATCGCCCACGACCTGTCCGTCGTCCGGCACTTCTGCCAGCGCGTCGGCGTCATGTACCTCGGCAAGCTGGTCGAGATCGGCTCGCGGGAGCAGATCTACGAGCGGCCGGCCCACCCGTACACGAAGGCGCTGCTCTCGGCGGTGCCGGACCCGGCACACATCGGTGAGTCGGCGGGCCGGATCCGGCTGGTGGGCGACGTGCCCACCCCGATCAACCCGCCGTCCGGCTGCCGTTTCCGGACGCGCTGCTGGAAGGCCCAGGACATCTGCGCCCAGCAGGAGCCGCCGCTGACCATCAAGTCGAGCGGTTCGCTGGGGGCCTGCCACTTCCCCGAGGAGGGCATCCTGATCGAGCAGGAAGTCCACTCCGACGAGGTCGCCACCGGCGCGGACGAGCACTGAAGCACCACCAAATAGATGGAGGGCGGGCACCCCAGGGGGCCCGCCCTCGCCCCTTCTCAGGGGTGCAGCAGGGCGTCCAGTGCGGACAGTTCGACGTCGATCGGGGCGTCGTCGGCGATTTCGCGTACGCGCACCGGCAGGTCCCGCAGTTCGTGATGCAGCCAGACCTCGGAGTTGTCCTCGGGGTTGCCCAGGTACCGCTCGGCCAGCACCGACGGCAGCGTCGTCCAGGCGCGTACGGGGTCGCGGACGACCGCGCCGCGGAAGGTCTCCGGCCGGTCCGCCACCGCCCGAGCGGCCAGCCAGCCGCCGACGCCGGTGCCCCGGAGCAGTACCTGTTCCAGGTCCAGGTCGGGATCCTTCGCACCCAGCTCGTGCACGGTCTCGGCGAGGTCGGCCACGACGAGGTCGACCAGCCGCCGGTGCACCACCTTCTCGAAGCTCGGCGCGATGCCGGCGCTGCCCCGGGTGTCGACCGCGACGACGGCGTACCCCGCCTCGGCCCAGCGCTGCCGCAGCGCCCACGCGTCCGACCGGGCCAGCACGCTCTGCCCGCCGAGTCCGGTCGCCAGGTCGAGCAGCACCGGCAGCCGCCGCCCGACCAGGTGACGTCCGGGATAGAGCACGCCGACCGGCAGCCGCCGATCGGTGACGCGGTCGAGGACCGGGCGGGGGAGATCCGCCGGCTGAGCGGTGTCCTTTCGGACGGCGGCGGGGTCGCCGAGGACGCCGACCTGATGTCCCCGCCGCAACACCAGCCAGTGCGTACCGGGGTGGTCCAGGCCGGCTGAGCCGATCACCATCGTCTCGCCGCCGCATTCGCCGGTGTGCCAGCCGGGCTCGTGGGTCAGCCGCTGGGCGGCCATCCCGCCGCCCCGGCCCAGCGCCCCGCGTACGCGATAGAGGTGCTGTTCAGCCGGGTCGGTGCTTGCCTCGATCAGCAGGTCGCCGAGTTCGTTGTCAAGAGCTGACTGCACTCCTGGCGTCTCGCGCGAGCGCTCCCCGGCGCCTCGTCGGGGTTCGGTCGGCGGCATCCCGGAGAAGGCCGGCAGCCCGGGACCGAGGCACATCGGCCCGATCCGGCCGACGACTCGGCGTACGTAGAGGTTGGGCGGGGTGAGCAGGGTGCCGTCGGCGAACAGGCACCGTGAGTCGTAGCTTTCGTGGGCGATCTCGCTGCCGACCAGTACGCGGCCGTCCGGCAGGTGCAACGGCGTGCCGTCGACCGTGCGGACGAACCGGGGATCGGAGAGTTCCGCGTGCACCTGGGTCTCCCCGGTACGCGGATCGACCGCGAGCACGAGCCCGTGGTTCTGGCCGCGGCGCAGCACGGTCACCAGGGGCGGACCGTCGAACCAGCCGGCCCCGGCGACGTAGGGGTAGACCCAGCGGTCCCAGTGCACGTCGACCCAGCCGCCGTCGAGTTCCAGCAGATGCAGCGAGGTGCTGCGCGGGCCGTCCGTACGCGCGGCGAGGATCGCCGATCCGTCGGGCGCCCACCACCAGCCGCGGTTCCGGCCGAAGCCGATCGCGTCGTCGTCGACCTCGCCCCACCACACCGTCGGGCTCTCCTCGCCGGCCAGCAGCACCGGGGCGGCGGCGTCGTTGTGCGCGCCCTCCAGGAGCACGTGCAGCGCCTGCCCGCGCCGGTACGCGATGTGCCGCCCGGTCGGGTCGGGCTGCGGCTGCTCGCCCTCGACGCCGAGGTCGACGACCTCGGGCTCGCCGGTCAGGCGTACGCGGTGCAGGCGTCCGTGGCGGGCGAAGACGGCGACGGTGGCGTGCAGATCGCAGGCGTACGCCCCGACCTCGTCGGCGACCGGGCGAAGCGCGCCGGTGGCCGTGTCGAGGACGCAGAGGCGCTCGCCGAGCAGGTACGCCACCCGCTCGCCGTCCCGCCCGACGACGATGCGCCGGGGTTCAAGGTCCGTCACACCATGAAGCGTATTCATCTGACTGTTCGATTCGTGGTGGTTTGGCGGTTTGCCTAGACAGAATGCACCACGCCTCGGCACCAGCGGGGTGTACGCGGCCGGGCGTTAGAGTTGCCCGGTGGATCGCAGCATTCTGTTCGTGCACGCTCACCCGGACGACGAGTCGATCGGCACCGGGGCGACCATGGCCCACTACGCCGCCCAGGGCGCTCGGGTGACCCTCGTGACCTGCACCCTCGGGGAGGAGGGCGAGATCCACGTGCCCGCCCTCGCCCAGTTGGAGGCGGCCCAGGCCGACCAGCTCGGCGGCTACCGGCTGATCGAGCTGGACCGGGCGTGCGCCGCGCTGGGCGTGGCCGACCACCGCTTCCTCGGCGGCGCCGGGCGCTACCGGGACTCCGGGATGATGGGCACGCCCGCGAACGAGCACCCGCGCTGCTTCTGGCGGGCCGACCTCGACGAGGCCGCCGGACACCTGGTCGAGATCATGCGGGAGACCCGGCCGCAGGTGCTGGTCACCTACGACGCCAACGGCTTCTACGGTCACCCCGACCACATTCAGTCGCATCGGGTCGCCATGCGCGCCGCCGAACTGGCGCGGGCGGAGGGCTTCGGCCCGGCCAAGATCTACTGGGGCGCGATGCCGAAGAGCGTCCTGGAGGCGGGACTGGACGCCTTCAAGGACTCCTCGGACAACCCCTTCGGCGAGGCCACGAGCGTCGACGACATCCCGTTCGGCACCCCGGACGACGAGATCGCCGCCTGCGTCGACGGCACTGACCAGCACGAGAAGAAGGTCGCTTCGCTGCACGCGCACGCCACCCAGATTCCCGAAACCTCCTGGCTCTATTCGATCGCCGGCAACTTCGGCGACGAATTCATGGGTGTGGAGTACTACACGCTGGCGTACGGCGAGCGGGGTCCGGGCGACGGCGCGCACGGCTGGGAAGCCGACCTGTTCTCGGGTTTGGACGCATGATCGAGTGGCTCACCCGGATCTACGGGGCGGTCGTCGCCTTCCTGCTCGGCGCGCTGACCGCGATCTTCGAGGTCTTCTACAGCAACCTGCGGGTCGGTTCGGTGCTGGTGCCCGCCACGATGCTCGTCGCGTTCGCGGCCAACTTCGGGCTGACATGGTTCGCCTGGTACACCGTGGACAAGACCTGGGCGCCGGTCTTCGCCATCGTGCCGTGGTGTGTCGTGATGGTCGCCGCGGTGACCGAGCGGCCCGAGGGTGACTGGCTGATCCTGCCCGACAATTGGGCGGGCGCGCTGGCGGTCGTCGCGGGCATGGCCGGCTTCGCCACTCCGTTCCTTCGCCTGGTCAAGCCACGTCGGGTGGTCTGAGAGCGGAAAGTCGGCGTCCAGCTGCCCTTGAGACCCCTGGTGTATCTTCCGGCGACGGCGTATAAGGATCACGTCGGAATGTGCGCGCGGGAGGCGGAATGGCGCAGAGGTGGAAGCGGATCGGCATCTTGGCCGGAGCGCTCTTCGCGATCAACGTGGCGGGACGGCTCGTCTCGAAGTTCGTGCTGGACGAGAACTCCAGCAAGCAGGATCTCGTCCCCATCGTCGGGCTGAGCGCGATCGCGTTGGCGTTCGCGGTCCTCGCCTTCCTCTGGGGACGCAGCCGGCCGATGGGCGCGGTCGCCTTCGACCTCGCGATGGCGGCGGTCGTGTCCTGCGCCCTCATCGTGCTGGCCGGACCGCTCATCATCGGCGAGGGCCCGTTCAAGATGGGCGCCGGCGACTTCTTCGAGCAGATCTGGCAGTACGCCGCGATCGCGGTCGGCGCCTCGCTGCTCGGTGGGCTCGTCCTCGTCGCCACCGGCCAGGACATCCGGACCAAGCAGCTCCGCCAGTTCGCGCGTACCGCTAAGGCGAAGCCCAAGCGCGTCTAGCGCCGCTGCCGGAGGCGATAGCGCAGGTAGCTGTGGTGCGTCGTGAAGCCGAGCTTCGCGTACAGCGCCTGCGCGGCTTCGTTCGTCGACTCCACCTGCAGGAACGCGTGGCTCGCGCCGTGCTCGCGACCCCACCGCGCCAGCTGCCCGACGACCTGTTGGGCCAGCCCGCGGCGACGGGCCGCAGGCACGGTCTCGATCGCGAACAGCCCGAGCCACCGCGCCCCCTCGTCGTCGGCGTGACCGGCGGCGGTGACGCTGCCACGCCCCATCGCGAGCAGGTCGCCGCTGACTGCACTCCCGGCGGCTCGCCCCAGCGGCTCCCCGGCGTCCGCGTACTCGCAGAAGGCAAGTGTGGGAACCGCCGTCAGGACGTGGTGCGCGGCCTCGGACAGCGGTCCGCGCCGTCCTTCGATCAGGGCGAGCGCGGCGGGTGACGGCCGCGCGGACAGCGAGCCGACGGCGCCGGTGGCGGCGATGAGCTGGTCCAGGTCGATGGTCTGGACCCGCACGGCGCATTCCTCGTGCCAGCCCGCCTTCAGCAGCTCGCGCTGGACGGTGGCCGCGAGCGGCAGCGGCACGTCCACCTGCGGCGGCAGGTCACGCTCGGTGTAGAACGCTACGACCTGCTCGATCGCCGCGGTGAGCGGCACGCCCGGGTCGCCGACGGGCAGCGCGGAGTTGGCCCGGCCGGTGTAGCCGCCGGCGGCGCGCAACCGCCAGTCGCCCAGCCACGCCAGCTCCGCGGGGGGCCAGGCGCGCGTGGCGGCTCGCTCGACCTCCGCGATCTCGCGGGCGGTCGGGCCCCGGCGCGCGGGCACCGGCTTCGCGCGATGGATCTCATCCACTGGTACGCGCACCGCACCGGCAGAGGTGAGAATCACGACTTCGGTGGGCGTGATTTCGGTTAGCTCGCCCAGCAAATCGGTATAAAGGGGGCGTTCACCCGTCTGGACCCGTCTCCGGACGACTACCCGAGATCCGATGTCGCGCGGACTGAGGGCCAGCACCATCGACCACCTCCCGGGCGCGATACTAAGCTGTCGGTGGCTGCCCGCCATCGCCAGCTGGAAGGACGACCCGTGACCTACATCATCGCCGAGCCCTGCGTCGACGTCCTCGACAAGGCGTGCATCGAGGAGTGCCCGGTGGACTGCATCTACGAGGGCAACCGGATGCTGTACATCCACCCCGATGAGTGTGTCGACTGCGGTGCCTGCGAGCCGGTCTGCCCCGTCGAAGCCATCTTCTACGAGGACGACGTTCCCGAGCAGTGGCGCGACTACACCCCGGCGAACTACGAGTTCTTCAACGACCTCGGTTCGCCTGGTGGTGCCTCGAAGATCGGCAAGATCAACGCTGACGCCGCATTCATCGCCGGCCTGCCGCCGCGAGGCGAGGGACACTGAGCATGAGCCGGGCGAGCGCCGGCCGCCGTTCACCGGCCGCCGGGCTGCCCGACGTGCCGTGGGACCGCCTGGAGCCGCTCAAGGCGGTTGCCGCCGCGCATCCGGACGGGCTCGTCGACCTGTCGATGGGCACCCCGGTGGACTCGGTGGATCCGCTGCTCCAGGCGGCGCTCAGCGGCGCGGCCGACTCGCCCGGCTATCCGCTCACCGCAGGCAGCGTGGCACTGCGGGACGCGATGCTCGCTTACGTTCGGCGTTACTGCCGGGCCGACGGCGAGCTGGGGGTCCTGCCGACGATCGGCTCCAAGGAGCTGGTCGCCTGGTTGCCACGCTTTCTGGGGTTGGGCCCGGGGGACACCGTCGTCATCCCCGAGGTCTGTTACCCCACCTACGAGGTCGGCGCGCTGCTGGCCGGGACGACCGTCGTCCGGGCCGACACGCCGCCGGCCGAGCCCGCGGCGTTGGTCTGGCTGAACTCGCCGGGCAATCCGCACGGCCGGGTCGCCACCGTCGCCGAGATGCGCGCGTGGGTGGCCTGGGCCCGGGACTGCGGCGCCGTCATCGCCTCCGACGAGTGCTACCTCAGCCTGCCGTGGGAACAGACGCCGGTCTCGATCCTCGATCCCGAGGTCTGTGACGGGTCGGCAGCGGGCCTGCTCGCCATCCACTCGCTGTCGAAGCGGTCGAACCTGGCCGGCTATCGGGCCGGCCTGGTCGCGGGCGATCCCGAGCTGGTCGCGGACCTGCTCCTGCTGCGTAAGCACGCCGGGATGATCGTGCCGGCTCCGGTCCAGGCCGCCATGGTCGCGGCGCTGGGCGACGAAGCGCACGCCGACCGGCAGCGGGAGATCTACCGGGCCCGTCGCGGCGTGCTGCGGCCGGCGCTGGAGAAGGCCGGCTTCCGCATCGAGCACTCGACGGCCGGCCTGTACCTGTGGGCCACCCGCGACGAACCCGGTCTGCGGACGGTCGGCTGGCTGGCCGATCGGGGCGTCCTGGGCGTACCGGGCGAGTTCTACGGCCCCGCCGGAGAGCCTTTCGTGCGGCTCGCGCTCACCGCGTCCGACGAACGTATCGCGGCGGCGGCCGACCGCGTCGCTGGTTAGGCGCTCGTCGGCTCGCACATGATCAGGGTCATTTCTGTGCTGCTATGGCGACACGGAATTGACCATGATCATGGAGTCGCCGGTCGGAGCACGGTATAGGTGACGCGGTCGCCGTCGACCCGGCACCCTGTGACACAACCGCCGGACGCGCCGAGCTCCACGAGATAAGCCAGCTCCTCGTCGTCCTTGCCGCTGCCGAAGCCGCTGCCGAAGCCGCTACCGAAGCCGCTGTCCAAGCCGCTATTGAATTCGCGGGACGCGGGCTCCGTATGCCGAGCCAGCAGGTCCAACCGGGCGTGCCGCCCCTCGCTCAGGCAGCTCAGCAGGCGCTCGGCGTCCCCGGTGACCACGGCGTCCACGAGGTCGTCGAGGGCCGCCCGGACCAGCCCGATCCGGCGTGCGATCGCGGCCCGATTGTTGAGCAGCATGTCCGTGGTGCGGGCGCTGGGCGTACCGGCGACTCGGGTGCCGTCGGAGAAGCTGCCCGCGGCGAGACTCAGCACCGCCGCGCGTACGTCGGACCGATCGGTGGCCGTCGCCAGCGCTCCGGCCAGGAGGTGCGGGATGTGTGAGGCGAGCGCCACGATGTCGTCGTGGACCGTCGCGTCCAGCGGCACCACCCGCGCGTCGAACGACTCCAGGACGAGCCGGGCCAGCAGCCGGAACGCGGGAAGCCCCGGTACGCCGAGCGGCGTCAACACCCATGGCGCGCCGACGTAGAGATCGGCGGTGGCGGCAGCGAGCCCGGCCCGCTCGGAGCCCGCCATCGGGTGGCCGCCGACGAAGCGATCGGTCAGCCCGGCCCGCTCCGCGGCCTCGGCGACGGCCATCTTGGTGCTGCCGACGTCCGTGATCACGCAGTGCTCCGGAGCCGCGGCGACCACCTCGGCCAACCCGGTGGGCAGCGACGACAGTGGTCCGCAGAGGAAGACGACGTCCCGCCCGGCGAGGGCGTCGTCGAGCCGATCGGCGAACGACAGCCCCAGGTCGGTCCCGGTGGTACGCGTACCGGGGTCGGGATCCCAGCCGACGACCTCGTGCTCGGTCTGGGCCAGGCGCCGGAGGACGGATCCGCCGATCAGACCGGTTCCGACGACGGCGATCCGGAGCGTCGGCAGCCCGTCACGTGCCATCGTGCTCCCTTGTCCCGTCTGTCACTCGCCATGAAGTCCTTCACCGGTTCGTCACGAGTATGCCAGCGCGGCGGTCGGTCTCGTGCCGAGCTTAGGGGCGGCCCGGGAACACCGCACTGACCTCGTGCAGATCCCGGAGCCCGAAGCTGCCCGTCGGCGCAGACAACGGCCGATCCGGCCGCGACGGCCGCAGCAGATGGTCCGAGAGGAAGCTGCCCAGGAACTTGACGCGTACGCCGGTGTAGAGGAGCCCGTTGACCGCTCGGGCCAACCCCGCCGAGGTACGCGTGTCGGCCAGCGCCAGCACGAAGACGTACGCCCCGGCGAAGCCCGGCAGCGGGCGCGAGGTCAACGACAGGATGTTCACGCCTTGGTCGGAGAACTGGACGCAGACGTCGGCCAGGGTGCCGGGCCGGGTGGCCGGGGTGAGCGCCAGCAACGTCTTCCAGCTCAGTCCCTCGGCCGGGGCGGGCAGGTCGGCCTGCCGACGCCGGGAACCGAGGCACGCGAACCGGGTGACGACACCGGGGTGGTCCTCGATCCCGCTGTCGAGGAGGCTGACCGCGTACCGGTCGGCAAGGTCGGGGGCCGCGATCGCCAGCAGCCCCGGATCGTCGGCGGCGGCCTCGACAGCGGCGGCCGTGGACCGGAAGACCCGCGTCGGCAGCCCGGCGGCGTTGACGTATCGAGTGCACTGCGCGAGCCCGTGCGGGTGGCTGGCGATGCCGGTCGGCGGTCCGGACGCGCCGGCGGCGCGGTACACGTCGAACGTGGTGGGCACCGAGATCTCGCGCAGGACGACGACGTCTCCGCTGCCGAAGACCAGCTGATCGAGGCTCGCGGTGACGATCCCCTCGACCGTGTTCTCCATCGGGACGACGCCGAAATCGCAGTCGCCCCAGCGGACGCGGTCGATGACTTCGGGCACGGTCGTGCTGGGCAGCAACTCGTCGGTCCGCTCCCAGAGCTGCGTCGCGGCCAGATAGGTGAACGTGCCCGGCGGCCCGAGGTACGCGATGCGCAAGGTCACTGGGACGGCCTCCCCGTGTTCCGGCCGATCTGGACGGTGAGGCTGTACGGTATCGCAACCGTCTATATGCCGCTAGACCAGGGTCTGCGCGGTCTGCAGGGGCTACTCCGGAGCGGCCGCTCGCCCAGCGGCCGCTCCGAGCGGGAACTCAGGCGGCGTCGAGGTACGCGACCTGCGCGTCCGTCAGCGAGAGCCCGAGCGCCGGCACCGCGGAGTCGTACTGCGGCAGCGTCCGGGGGCCGATCAGGGTCACGAGGTCTTGCCGGAGCAGCCAGGCCAGCACGACCTGGTTCGGGGTCGCCCCGACCTCGGCGGCGATCTTCTCCACAGCGGCGAACCGGGCGTCGGTGTCCGGTCCGGCGTACTCCGTCATGACGTGTGAGGTGGTCCGCTTCTCCGGAACGTCGTAGACGCCCTTCAAGATCGGCGAGTACGCCACCAAGGTCTGCGCGTGCCGCTGAAGGTAGTCGAGCTGGTCGTAGCCGACGATCGACGCCGATTCGGAGCCCGGCCGGGGACGCAGGTACGAGTGCTGCTGCTGGACGGCGACCGGGGCCGGCCAGCCGTACCGGTCGCAGAGCTGCCGGATGCTCTCCAGCCGCCAGGTGCGTACGTTGGACCAGCCGAGGTGCTTCACCTTGCCGGCGGCCACGAAGCCCGCCAGCGTTTCGAGGGTGTCCTCCAGCGGCGTGGCCAAGTCGTCGACGTGCACGTAGTACAGGTCCACATAGTCCGTGCCCAGGCGGCGCAGGCTCGCCTCCATTGCCGAGGTCAGCGCCGCGCGGGAGGCGCCGGCGAACTGCTGCCGGGCCTTGGCCCAGTCGGGCTCCTGCGGGTTCGCCCACAGCCCGGGCAGGTCCCGGGGAAGCGCCGTGCCCTTGGTCGCGAGGAAGATCTCGTCCCGCCGCCCGGTCTGGGCGAACCATCGGCCGAGCAACTCCTCGCTCTCGCCGCCCTGCGACTCGGGACTGCTCCACCAGGCGTAACAGTCGGCGGTGTCGAGGAAGCTGCCGCCCGCGCCGTCGACGTAGCGGTGCAGCATCTCGACGGAGTCCGCCTCGGAGGTCGCCGTCCCCATCAGCATGCACCCGAGGGCGAGCTTGCTGACCTGCGTACCGGTGTTTCCGAGTGTCGTTGTCTGCATGAGGCGACGCTACGAGCTAGAGCGCGCTCAAGGTCAAGTTCGGAACTTATCCAGGTGGTCGAGGAACGACAGATTGGCCGCCCAGCCGTCGATCGGCGGCGGGTCCGACCCCAGCCAGACCGGTTCGGCGGCGGGAAACTCGTGCAACTGGGACGCGATCCCGGCGCGCGTCACCACGATGCAGGCCTGGCGGTGCCGGGAGGCGAGCACGCACAGCCGCCCGGTCTCCAGATGGAAGGCGGTCGCGTCGCGGCGGCCCGACAGCGGATGCCAGACCAGCGTGATCTCGAACTGCCGGCCCTGCAGCCGATTGGCGGTGTCCACGGTGACCTGCGGCAACGCCGCCCGGTCCAAGGCCGCCCGGACATGGTCCCGCTGGTCGGTGTGCGCCACCCCGATCGCGATGTCGCGCGACTTCAGCCCGCGCGTGCGCCGCTCGTCGGCGGTCACGGCCGCCCCGGCGCACAGACCGCGGGCCAGTTCGACCAGGTGGGCCACCATCTCCGGATCAGTTCTCGGCTGGTACGCCGAAGGCAGTTCCAGCAGTCCCCAGCCGTGTTCGGCAGCGCTCCGCACGGCGGGATGCGCCGAGGCCGGGACTTCGAGACGGCGTACGCCCGGATCCACCCCGGCGCGGAACGGCCGGACGTAGAAGGCGTCGGACACCACCGGCGCGGTGTGCGGAGCCAACCGCCAGCTCACCGGCAACGGGACGATCGGCGTACCGGGGTGGTGGCGAAGGACGACCCCGGCGGCGGTGGACAGCGGCCAGGCCGACAGCGACCGCACGGTGTGCTCGTCGGCGACGGTGAACGGGGAGAGCTGACCGGGGTCGCCGACCAGCAGCAGGCGGTCGAACAGGTCGCCCACGCGGACCAGCGCCGCCGCCGACATCTGGTACGCCTCGTCGATGATCCCCAGCTCGAACGTCTCACCGGGGCTGAACGCCCACTTCGCGGCGGTCGCGACGACGATCGGGCAGCCGGCCAGCTCGGCGAGCTTGGCGCTGGTGCGTACGCCCCGGCGGGGGAAGCCGGTCGGCGGTTCCCAGCCGCTGGCGTGCAGCCGGCCCACCTCGGCGGGCAGCCCGGCCTCGGCCAGTTCCCGGACCAGCCCGCCGACGAGGTCGTCCGCCTGGTCGTTGGTCTGCACCACCACCGGAACGCGTACGCCGTCCGCCACGAGCCGCCGGGTCAGCTCCCGGACCAGGGTGGACTTCCCCGCACCGGGCGGGGAGTCCACGACGACCGTCCGCTCGCCGGAGGTGAGCAGCCGCCAGATCTCGTCGACCGCCCCCTCGTGCGCCGCCCGTGCCTCACTCACCCGCGTCACCGCCTTCCGCGCCCTCGCCTTCCGTCCGCTCGGCTTTTGCCGCTGGATCAGGGATCTGGGTCGAATCTTCGCCCAAGATTCGACTTACATCCGTGATCTGCTGCTGATCCGCAGCGGTGGGAGCGGCAGCGGCAGCGGCAGCGTCAGCGGGAGCGGCGGCGGGAGCGGGAGCGTCAGCGTCAGCGGCGGTGTCAGCGGGGTCGGGGGAGGCAGTGCCGAACTGCCAGGGGAGTTGGTCGGGCAGCCGGCTCGGAAACGCGTCCTCCCCGCCGAACGGCGCGAACACGACCTCCTCGCCGATCTGGGGCAGCCGGCCGAGGGCGTTGCGTTGCACCGCGCCCTTCTGGACGAGCAGCTCGACGCCGCCCGGCTCGACGGCGGTCACCGTCACCATCACGCGGGGATCGGTGGCGAGCCAGAGTTGCGTCCCGAGTGGGCGGCCGAACTCGGCGTCGCTGTGCAGCCAGATGCGCGGGCGCAGCAGCTCGCGCCCGGTCGGCGAGGCGAGCGTGTGTTCCCGGTCTACCTTGGACACCGTGCCGCTCAGGGCGTCGCCGCTGATCAGGTAGCCCGTCATGACCAGCGGATCGTCGAGCGCCATCTGCCGTTCGAGGGCGACCGTGCGGGTCTCCAGCTCGTGCAGGAACCGGAACGCCGGTACGCCGGACAGCCGGGCGGCGACCGAAGCCGTCCCCTCGGCGACGCGCTCCCGATGCCGGGTGTAGGACCAGCGATCGCGTTCCCACCGGTCGCCGACGTGCGCGCCGATCTCGGGCAGCTCCGCCCGGACGAGGTCCAGCGAACGCCATGTCGCGGACCACGCCGTCGCCAACGGGCCGGAGACGGCCGCCGTGACCAGGCCGGGCGCGCCGAGCGCCGGAGCGAGGACGCCCGAGTCCCAGTGCGGGTCGGGGATCGGCCCCATCGGCACGTCGTCGACGGTCACCCCGAGCCAGGACAGCAGCGACGGCAGGTGAACATCCTCGGCGGGCAGCTGGCCGGTCGCCCAGTGCGTCGTCAGCACATCCGTCATGGCGGTCGTCACCGACGACCCGGGCAATACGCGCCGCGACCCGAACCAGCTCAGATGCTGGGCCGCGAGGTCCTCGGAGCCACGCAGGTAGCGGGCGAGCAGGTCGGTCAGCCACTGCGCGGTCCCGCTGTTGGGCGTGATCAGCTGCGGCGCGTCGACCGCGCATTCCACGACCGTCATGTCCCGCCGGACGACCGGCTCGACCGCCGCAAATTCCTCCACATAGGAACTCAGATCGGCGGCGAACTCCCGCAGGAGGGCCAGCCGCTGCTCGCGGTCCCGAGGCTCGGCGGCGACGAGGAGCTTGCCGTCCTCGGGCGATGTCCCATAGTGGAGCGCCAGCACCGCGGCGGGCTCGCCGGCCAGGTGGTAGCCCACCACGACCAGCGGCTTGTCGTGCAGATGGACGTGGCGGCGGGTGGTGCGGCGGACCGAGCGGCCGTCGCGCATGGCCTGCAACCGTTGCCGCACACCGAGATCCGGCGGCGGATCGAGCAGCGCCTCGTCCACCGTGCCGCCGACGACGTTCGCCACCGCGCTGCCGAGACGCGCCACTCGCCGTTGCTCGACCAGCTCCCCGGCGCACGCCCCCATCATCGGGCACTGTGGGCAGCCGTCGCCGAACTTCGGGCGCAGCTCGCTCCACTCCGGCGCTTCGCCGCCCCACTCCAGACCCGTCGACAACGCCCGCACGCGGGCCACCTGCGGCGCCACGTCGAGCACGGCGGCGGTCGGGCTCAGCCCGAAGTTCTTCGGCAGCACCAGGAGGGTACGCGTAGCGCAGCGGTCCGGATCTGGAAGTTGCGAACGCAGTGCCACGATCTCGACCGCAAGCTCCCGCGACGTGGCTGCGACCTTGGCCGGATCGGCGACCTCGCCGACCATCGCATAGGTGCGTACGCCGACGAGGTGCAGCGTCTCGCCGGAGACCACGAGCAGGCCGTCGGTCTCCAGGCCGCCACCGGGCCAGCCGAGTCGCTGCGGCCCCAGGATGTGCAGCCGGGGCGTCCGGTCGGCGAGACAGCTCGCCAGATCGGAGGCCACTGCGCCGGCCACCTCGATGCCGAGATGTCGCTGAATCAGGTCGCGGAGTTCGGCGTATCCCTGGCTCTTGAGACGGGCTTCGAACTGCGCGGACCGGGCGAGGGCGAACGGCGATTGACCGACCTCTTCGCCGCCGAGCGAGACGGCGAGCGAGTCGAGGTCGACGCCGGTGGCGACGAGTCGTGAGCGGCGCTCACACCCGGGGGTGGCCAGCAAGCCGGCCACCCCTCGTGGGGTGAGGGAGTCAACCACCTAGTTGCTGTGGAGCGCCGAGTTGAGGGTGATGCCGTGGCCTTCGCGCGGTGTGGCCTCCAGCGCGCCGGTGACCGAGTTGCGCCAGTAGCGGATGCCGCTGGAGCCGGACAGGTCGCGGGCCTTGACGACCCGGCCGTCCGGCAGGGTGATCTTCGAGCCGGCGGTGATGTAGCAGCCGGCTTCGACCACGCAGTCGTCGCCGAGCGAGATGCCGATGCCGCCGTTCGCGCCGAGCAGGCAGCGCTTGCCGATCGAGATGATCTCCTTGCCGCCGCCGGACAGCGTGCCCATGATCGACGAACCCGCGCCGATGTCGGAGCCGTCGCCCACGATCACGCCGGCGACGATCCGGCCCTCGACCATGCTGGTCCCGAGCGTCCCGGCGTTGAAGTTCACGAATCCCTCGTGCATCACCGTGGTGCCTTCGGCCAGGTGCGCGCCGAGGCGGACGCGGTCGGCGTCGGCGATGCGGACCCCGCTCGGCACCACGTAGTCGGTCATCCGGGGGAACTTGTCGACCCCGTAGACCGCCAGGTGCCCGCCGGTCGCCCGGACCTCGAAGCGCAGCTCGTCGACCCGCTCCACCGGGCACGGGCCGAGGCTCGTCCAGGCGATGTTGGGCAGCGCGCCGAAGATCCCGTCGAGGTTGGCCTGGTGCGGCTTGACGATCCGATGCGAGAGCAGGTGCAGCCGCAGGTACGCGTCGGCGGTGTCGGCCGGCGGCTCGGCCAGGCTGCCGACGACCGTCTCCACCTGCACGACCTTCAGATCCAGCGGCTTCTGGACGTCGGTGGCGTAGGCCGGCTTCGGGCCGGGCGCGCCGAGGCCCAACTGCCCGGCCGGGTACCACACGTCGAGAACCTGCCCGTCGGCGGTGACGGTGGCCAGGCCATGACCCCAAGCTGCGTCATCGAGTCTGCTCACGGTCACCTAGGCTACCGGTCATGGCTGACGTTCTTACTTCAGAGGTGCTCGCCGACCCCGTGGCGTTGACCCGCGCGCTGGTCGACATCGAGTCCGTCTCGGGGAACGAGAAGGAGATCGCCGACGCGGTCGAGGCAGCCCTGCGCACCTGCGCCCACCTGACCGTGGAGCGGGTCGGCCACACCGTCGTCGCGCGTACGCAGCTGGGCCGGTCGTCGCGGGTGGTGCTGGCCGGGCACCTCGACACCGTGCCGATCGCGGGCAACTTCCCGTCGCACCCGTCCATGACCGCCGAGGGCGTCGAGCTGATGTGGGGTTGCGGGACCTCGGACATGAAGAGCGGCACAGCCATCGCCCTGCACCTGGCGATCACCGTCACCGAGCCGAAGTTCGACGTCACCTACCTCTTCTACGAGGCCGAAGAGGTCGAGGCCGTCCGGAACGGCCTGTTCATCCTCTCGCAGCAGCGCCCGGAGTTGCTGGCCGCCGACTTCGCGATCCTGCTGGAACCCACGTACGGCGTCGTCGAGGCAGGCTGCCAGGGCACCATGCGCGTGATCGTCAGCTCCGAAGGCAAGCGCGCGCACTCGGCCCGGTCGTGGCTCGGCGTCAACGCCATCCACGCCGCCGGGGAGATCCTCGCGCGGCTGTCCGCGTACCGGGCGCGGGAGGTCGAAATCGATGGGTGCCTCTACCGTGAAGGCCTCAACGCGGTCGCCATCACCGGTGGCGTGGCCGGAAACGTCGTCCCCGACCGCTGCGAGATCGAGGTCAACTACCGATTCGCCCCGTCCCGGTCGGTCGACGAAGCCCTGGAACACCTGGTCGACCTCTTCCACGGCTTCGACGTGAAGCTGACCGACTCCGCCCCCGGCGCCCTGCCCGGCCTCACCCTGCCGCCCGCGGCCGCGTTCATCGCCGCGACCGGCACCACACCGGCCGCCAAACTCGGCTGGACCGACGTGGCCCGGTTCTCCGCGCTGGGCGTACCGGCGTTGAACTTCGGGCCGGGCGACCCGAACCTCGCCCACAAGGTGGACGAACACGTCGAGATCGTGAAGATCGTCGAATCCGCCACCACCCTCCGCACCTGGCTCTCCCCCAATACCACAGACAACCCCCCACCCCCCCCCACA
>NZ_JBFBAZ010000087.1:0-34396 GCF_040682475.1 Hamadaea sp. NPDC051192 | reverse complement strand
ATCCGGTCGGAGGGGGGCGGGAGGGGGGCGGGTGGGGGGTGGTTGGGGGGGTGAGATAGGAGCCGGCGTTATAGGGATGGGCGGCTGCGCAGGACCGCGACGAGGCCGGCCTGCACTTCTTCGACCGGCCGCTCCGGCGAGAAGATCAGCCAGTCGAGCGCGACGACGAGACCAGCCCCGAACAGCGCGGACGCCGAGATCCGAGGATCCATTTCCGGCGGGAAGTCGCCCGACTCCACCCCGGCTTCGAGCACCTCGGCGATGACGCTGATGGCTTGTTCGCGTACGAGGAGGATGGTCTGCTGCCATTCGCGGTTGGTCCGCCACATCTCGGCCAGCAGCAGTTGCGCGAACGCCTGATAGCGCTGGATGTACGACAACTGCGCGCCGATCAGCGCAGTGATCGCCTCTCTCGGCGGCAACCCCTCGATCGCCGTACGCGACTCCTCCGCGAGCAGCCCGACGCCGTACCGCAGCAGTTCCTCGTAGAGGGCGGTCTTCGACGCGAAGTTATAGAACACCGTGCCCTTGGCGACGCCCGCACGCTCGGCGATCTCGTCGACCGTCGTCGCGGTGAAACCCTGCTCGGCGATGAGCCCGACGGCGGCCTCGAAGATCTTCAGCCGCGTCGCGTCGCGCCGCCGGGTCCGCCCGTCGGCGGAGTTGCTGAGGGTACGCCGTTCCACGCCCCCAGTCTCACATGCCGCCGTCGCACCCCTTTCACTTCCGCCGCCGCTGCCGCCCGCCCCGCTGCCGCCGCTGCCACCGCCTCCGCTCGCCCCGCCGCTGCCGCCGCTGCCACCGCTCGCCCCGCTGCCGCCGCCGCTGCCGCCGCCGCCGCTCGCCCCGCCACCGCCGCTCGCCCCGCCACCGCCGCCGCCGCTGCCGCCGCGTTGATCATGGGCTTTGCCCCCTCGACACGCCGCCGACACCACAGTTAACTCCATGATCAACGGGGAGATCGGCGCGCGAGCGGGGGCGGGAGAGCGGGCGGGAGGGCGGGGCGGGAGGGGTTAGAGGGGTAGGACGGGGTGGAGGGTGGTCAGGGTGAGGCGGCGGGAGCGGCGGGCCGCGTACGCCGTCAGCGCGAAGCACCCGAAGCCGAACGCGGCCAGCACGGCGACCGCGGTCCAGACGGTGTCGAGCGGGCCGCCGACGGTCAGCCGCCGGAGTGCGCCGATGACGTAGGTCATGGGGAGCCAGGGGTGCATCGCCTGGAAGAACCCGGGTGAGGTCTGCACCGGATAGGTGCCGCCGGACGAGGTCAGTTGCAGCATGAGCAGGGCGAGTGCGACGAGGCGGCCCGGTGCGCCGAGGATTGCGCCCAGCATCTGCAGGATCGCGGTGAACGTCAGCGAGGTCAGGATCAGCAGTCCGAGCGTGCCCGCCGGGTGGACCGGGATCAGGCCGAGGGCGTACCGGAGGACCAGGTAGAGCACGATCGCCTGGGCGGTGCCGATGAGCGCGGCCGGCACATACCCGGCGTACGCCACGCGCCAGGTGGGAGCGCCGGAGACGGCATGCCGCCGGGTCAGCGGCCGGAGCAGCATGTAGGTCAGCATCGCGCCGACCCACAGCGCCAGGGCCAGGAAGTAGGGCGCGAATCCGACGCCGTAGGTGGCCGCCGCGTGCCGCGTGTCGCGCTGGAGCGCCACCGGGTCGCCGAGGACGCCCGCGCGGGCTGCCCGATCGTCGGCGTCGTAGCCGGGGATCTGCGACGCGCCGTCGGCGAGGCCGTTCGCCAGCCGCAGCGCGCCGGAGTCCAGCGTCGCGAGGCCCGTGGCCAGGCTGCGCGTACCGGCGGAGAGGTCGGCCAGCCCGCCGTCCAGTTGCCGGGCGCCGGACGAAAGCCGGTACAGCCCGCCCGACAACTGGTGCGCGCCGGCCGCTGCGGTGTGCGTACCCTCCTGCAATCGGGAAGCGCCACTCGCAAGCGCGGTGAGGCCGGCGGAAAGCTGGTCCACCTGGGACCGCGCGGCGGCGACGCGGTCCGCGAGGGTGGGCGCGGCCTGGGCCACGGCGCGGGCCTGCGCCGCGACGGTGCGCAACTGGTCCGCGAGCCGGTCCAGGTCCGCGGTCGCGAGCCGATCGCGCAGGTCGCGCGCGGTCTGGGTGGCCTCGGCGGCGGCTTGGCGGGCGGCGACGAAGGCCGCGTCGTCGGCCAGTCCCGGGGTCGCCGCGGCCAGCGAGTCGAGTTTCTGTTCGACCTCACTGGTACGCCCAACGGCGCGGTCGGCGACCGCCGGCAATTCGTCGAGGTGAGCGGCGATGGCGTCGGCCCCGGTCGCGATGGCCGTGGCCGCGGCCGCGATGTCGTCGGAGTGTTCGCGGAGCACCGGTTCGGCGGTGCCGGCCGCCTTGTCCACGAGCGCGGCGAGCTGGCGACCGCCCGCCGCCGCCTGGGCCGTACCGTCCGCGAGCTGGTCGGACCCGGCGGCGAGGGTGTCCAAACCGGACGCCAACTGGGCCGACCCCGAGGCGGCCGTGGCGGTGCCGTCGGCGATCTTCCCGGCGCCGTCCTGCGCCTGACCGGCCCCGGTCGCCAGCTTGCCCGCGCCCGCGTAGGCGTCGTCCGCGCCGTCCGCGAGCTGGGCCGCGCCGTCGGCCGCTTCGGCGGTCTGCGTCTTGAGGTCGGTGAAGCCGAGCAGCATCCGGTCGAAGTACTTCGCGGCGGCACTGCTCGCCGCGGCTGCGCGGATCTCGGTGAACGCGCTGCGGGCCAGCAGCCCGGACAGGTAGTTGGTGCTGTCGTCGCTGGTGACCTCCAGGCGACCCGCCGACGCCGTACGCCCGGCGTCGGGAGCGTCGGCCAGGTGCTGGGAGAAGTCGGCCGGGATCTCCAGGATCAGGTGGTACTCGCCGCTTTCGAGACCGCGTTCGGCGTCGGCGCGGTTGGTCGGGATCCAGCCGAAGACCTGGCGGTCGACGAGTTCGTCGGCGAGATCCTGCCCGGCGTGCACGACGTCGCCGTCGCTGGTCGTGGCCGCCCGGTCGGCCTGGACGAGCGCGACCGGGATGTGCTTGAGGTTGCCGTAGGGGTCCCAGAACGCGGCCAGGTAGAGCGCGCCGTAGAGCAGGGGGACGACGGTCAGGACCGCGAGCGCGGCGCGGGTCAGCCGATGCCGGCCGAATCGGCGCAGCTCGGAACGAGCAGGGCTCATCGGGTGATCTCCACGATCTGATCGGGGGCGTACGAGGTCGCCTCGCGCGCGGTGAGGACCACGGCCCGGCCGGTGGCTCGCAGCGCGGCGGCGAGGTCGCGTTGTTCGTCGAAGGTGAGCCCGAGGTCGGCGTCGTCGACGGCGATCACCGCCGGATCGGCGAGCAGGGCCAGCTCGATCATGAGCCGGTGCCGATCGATCGGCGTCAGCTCGCCGGCCTTCGTCGTGACGTCGAACGGCAGACGCCGGCCGGCCTGGTCGAGAGCGTGCTTGTGGCGTACGCGGCGAGCCCGGGTCGGCAGCCCGATCGGGCGCAGCAGCCGGAGACGTTCGTCGAGGTGCTCCCGGGCGGTCAGCATCGGCTCCGGCTCGTGTACGCCGGGGACCAGCCCGAGCGCGGTCCTGGCGCGGACCACGACGCCGTAGCGGTGCCGGAAGTTCCCCGTCAGGGAGAGCAGGGCGGCCGTCCGGCCGCTGCCGGGCGCCCCGGTGAGCACGACCAGCTCGCCCGGATAGACCTCCAGGTCGAACCGCCCGAACACCGCTCGACTCGTGTGATGACCGAGCCCGCGGGCCGCCAGGACCGGGGCGGGCACCGCGGGCTCGTCAGTCGTGTCCCCTGCATCGAGCGGCAGCGGTCCGGCCGTCGCGTCGTCCGCGCTTCCCTCATCGCACGTCGCCGGGTCGGTCAGGACCTCCGCAGTGTTCACTGCCGCTCCAGAGAATTAAAACTGACTGGTCGGTACAGAAACTTACAGCACGGTCGCCCGATTCGCCACTCTGAACCGGTAGTCAGGCCGTTGCTGCAGGTGAACATGCCCGCAGACCGATGTTTCTGAACGGTAACTTTCGACCGAACGGCTATGGCAGCAGGCCATTTCGCCATCAACACTGGGTCGGTGCCAGGCCGACACCGTCCACCGCGACGCCCCGTCCGCGCCGTCGCTCTCGTGACGGCTGTCCTTGCCGTGGTCGCCGCCAGCGCGTACGCGGCCGTGCGGTTGACCGACGACAACGCGAGCGGCTGCGCCCCCTCCGGTACGCCGATCCGCGTCGCCGCCGCGCCCGAGATCGCCGACGCAGTCCGGCAGACGATCAGCGGACTCTGCTTGTCCGCCGAAGTGACCGCGACCGACCCGGCTGACGTCTCGGCGATCATCGCGGGCCAGCGGAACGTCACCCTGGCCGGCGTCGGGCAGCCCGACGGCGACGCCAAGGCGCCCGACATCTGGATCCCGGACTCCTCGACCTGGCTGGCCCGGCTCTCGAACGCCTCCCCCACGCTCGCCGCGACCGACACCGTGTCGATCGCGCGCAGCCCCGTGGTGGTGGCGATGCCGGAGCCGGTCGCCAAGACGCTCGGCTGGCCGGCGGCCAAGCTGACCTGGCAGGCCCTGCTCCAGAAGATGACGACGGACACGAAGCTGCACGTCGGCACGTCCGAACCGGCCCGCGACGCGGCCGCCCTGTCCGGGCTGCTCGCCCTGGGCCAAGCCGCGTCGACGTCGGCGGGCGGGCAGACCGCCACGACGGCCGCCCTCCGGGCGCTGTCGGCCGGCCGGTCGGCGCTGCGTACGGATGTGCTCGCCCGGTTCCCGCGATCGGCCGAACCGGCCGCCCTCGCCTCCGGCCTGTCCGCCGCGCCGATGTCCGAGCAGGCCGTGCTGGCGTACAACGCGGCCAAGCCGCCGGTGAAGCTCGCCGCGCTCTACCTCGACCCCGCGCCGGTGGCGCTGGACTATCCGCTCACCGTCCTGCCCGGGGCCGACGCCGGTCGCAAGCAGGCCGCCACGCAGATCCGCGAGGCCCTGCAGTCCGACTCCTTCCGGTCGAAGCTCGCCGGAGCCGGCCTGCGCCTGCCGGACGGTACGCCGAGCACCGGGCTCACCCTGCCGCAAGGCGCCCCGACGCCGCAGGTCACGCCGCCGCCGAGCGCCACCCAGCGCGCCGCCGTGGCCGCCGGGGTCGACAAGGCGCTGTCCACCTGGATCGCCGTCACCCTCCCGGCCCGGATGCTGGCCGTCATCGACGTCTCCGGCTCGATGCTGGAGCGCGTACCCACGGCGGGCAACGCCACCCGGGAGCAGGTCACCCTGGAAGCCGCCCGGCGCGGCCTCGGGCTGTTCGACGACTCGTGGGCCGTCGGCCTGTGGACGTTCTCCACCGAACTCGAAGGCTCCAAGGACTACCGGCAGCTCATCCCGATCGGGCCACTGTCGACACAGCGCACGTCGCTGCTGGCCAAGCTGGAGGCGATCCAGCCCAAGCAGACCGGCGACACCGGGCTCTACGACACGCTGCTCGCGGCGTACCAGACGGTGCAGCACGACTGGGACCCCGGCCGGGTCAACTCGATCGTGATGATGACCGACGGCGACAACGACGACGACAACGGCATCTCCCACGCCGACCTGCTCGCCAAGCTCAAGCAGCTGGCCGATCCGAAGCGGCCGATCCAGGTGATCATCATCGGCATCGGGCCGTCGGTGAACGCCGCGCCGCTGAAGCAGGTCACCGATCTGACCGGGGGTGGCGTGTTCACCGCCAAGGACCCCGCGAAGATCGGCGAGATCTTCCTGCAGGCCATCTCCCTGCGAGCCGCCGGCCTCCACTGACCGGTTCGTTCGACCCACGGGGGTTGAGGCGAGGTCGCGCCGAGCACATAATGGAACACGTGTTCGGAAGATGTGCATGACCCCCGCCGAGCAGGAGGCGATCGAGCGGATCGCCCTCGCCACCGCCGCACCCTGGGGGTTCGCGCTCGGTGGCGGCCGGGCGCTGCTGGCTCACGGAGTCACCCGGCGCCCGAGCGAAGGCGTGGACCTGTTCACCGTGGACGACACGGCGGTCCGCCCAGCCGCGGAGGCGGTGATGGACGCGCTGGCCGACGCCGGGTTCTCGGTGTGGGAGGTCGGCGACGAGTCCGACCTGTTCGACGACTTGGCCGACATCCTCATCGAACTGGCGGTCATCGGCGACGACGGCGCTTCGACGCCGGTGTCGCTGGGCGTACAGCCGCGCTCGTTGCCTCCGGTCGACCTGGGCGCGGGTCCGGTGACCCCAGTGGAGGATCTGGCTGCCATCAAGGTCGCGGCCATGGTCAACCGGGCCGAGATCCGCGACTTCATCGACGTCGCCTCCTTCCTTCGGCGGTTCGACCGGGATCGGCTGCTCGACCTGGTGAACACCGTCGATCCAGCACTCACCGCCGAGGACTACGCGGCTTGCGTACGCCAGCTCGACGGCTGCCGGGACGAGCAGATTCGCCGCTATGGAGCCGATCCCGCCGGCGTACGCGCGGCGTTCGCGGACTGGCCGCGCGACTAACATGACGATGTGGAGACGACATTCCGGTCCGCCCGGTTCGCCGAGCTGACCGCGGCCACCCTCTATGACCTGCTGAAACTGCGTGTCGACGTGTTCGTGGTCGAGCAGGAGTGTCCCTATCCGGAGTTGGACGGGCGTGATCCCGAGCCGGGCACGGTGCACGTGTGGGCCGCCGACGAGACCGGCGAGATCCTGGGTTACCTGCGAATTCTCGACGACGGCGCGGAGCTGCGGATCGGCCGGGTGGTCACGTCGACGAAGGCACGCGGCAGCGGCCTGGGCGGCCGGCTGATGGAGCAGGCCCTGGCGGTCGTCGGCGATCGGCCCAGCGTCCTCGACGCACAGTCGCATCTCACGCGGTTCTACGAGCGCTTCGGGTACGCCGTGGCCGGGCCGGAGTTCGTCGAAGACGGGATTCCACATACCCCGATGCGGCGCGAAACACCGACACGGCACTAAACATCGATGCGATGCGTGGCACGTTCGCGGGAATCCCCGCCGCGCGCGCGGACGCCAGGTTAGCGTCGGAAGATCGAACGCTGGACGAAGTTTCTCTATCCGACCGCGATGATCGGACTGATCCTCGCGTACTGGCTCATACCTCCGATGCGGACCATCGCCTTGGTCGCTGTGGGTGTCGGTGGAGCGACCGCGATCCTCGTCGGCGTACGCCGTCATCGCACCGATCGCTGGCTGGCCTGGGTTCTGCTGGCGGCCGGCATTCTCATGATCACCTTCGGCGAGGCGATCTACTCGATCCAGGGACCGGCACGGAGCTTCCCAGGCATACCTGAGCTGCTGTTCGTGGCCGCGTACGGGCCGCTCTGCCTCGGCCTCATCCTGATGGGCCGCCCGCGTACGCTGTCGAACGATCTGATGCTGATCCTCGACACCATCGCGGTCGGGCTGGCCGCCACGCTGGTCGTATGGATCACCTTGGTGCGCCCGGCGGTGGTGAGCCTGCACCTGACCGGGTACGCCAAGTTGATCGTGGTCGCTGGAAACGTCGGGTACGCCGCCGTCCTTGCCAGTGCCGCGCTCGTGGCCGTCGCCTGGCGGGCCAACACGGCGCTTCGCGTCCTCGGCCTGGGCCTGATCGCGTTCCTGATCGCCGACTACGTCTACGGCACCGAGATCATCTCGGGCACCTGGACCCCGGGCGGGCTGGCCGATCTCGGCTTCCCCATCTTCTTCGCGCTCAGCGGGGCCGCCGCGCTGCAACCGTCGATGGCCGCGGTCGCCTCCCGCTCACATGCCCGCAATCAGCTCGGCGGGCGGCTGGTGATGGTGGCGATCGGGCTGCTCGTCGCGCCGACGACGCTGCTCGTGGCGGCCACCTCCGGCCCGGTCACGACCGGCTTCGCCATCGCTGTGACGGCGGTCGCGATCGGCCTCGTCATGCTCACGCGCATCTTCTTGTCGGCGCGTGCGTACCAGCAGAAAGCCGCCCGGGAGGCCAGCCTGCGCGTGGCATCGCGGGCGCTGATGCTCGCGACCGACCGCCCACAGCTCGAGTCAGGGGTGACCGCCGCGCTCCGACAGCTGGTCCCGACGGCGACCGCGCACATCCGCGAGCCCGGCGATCCGCCCGCCGAGGGCCTGGCGATGGCGTTGCAGGGCGGCGAGCCGCCCTGCGTACTGGGGATGATGGTCTTCCGGGGCCCGCCCGACCGGCTCGACGAGCTGACCCCCACTCTCCGGGCGCTCGCGGACCAGGCCGCTTCCGCCTACAGTCGCATCCGGACCGTCGAGAAGCTGGCGGCGGAGCAACGCGAGGAATACTTCCGCACCCTCGTGCACACCAGCACCGATGTCACGCTGATCAGCCGCGACGGCACCATCGAGTACGCCACCCCGTCGGCCCGGGATCTGTTCGGAGTCGACGTGGTGGGCGCGAACCTCGACGATCTCGTCGCACGATTCGACGGCGAGGGCTGGCCGGACACCGTCGAGGCGGAGGAGGGCGACGTCACGCTGTCCGACCGCAGCCTGGCGGTGCTGGTGCACCGGCGGGACCTCGCCGACGACCCGACCGTCTGCGGTGTCGTGACCACATTGCGGGACGTCACCGCCGAACGAGATCTGCGCCGCGACCTGGCGCATCAGGCGAGCCACGACGTGATCACCGGGCTGGCCAATCCACGGCTGTTCCGGCGCGCCCTCGCCGAGGCGGTACGCACCCCGGGCGTGGCCGTCATCCTGCTCGACATCGACGACTTCAAGCTGGTCAACGACATGTACGGGCATCCCGTCGGCGACTACCTGCTGGTGACCTGCGCCCGGCGGATCGAGTCCGCCATCGGACCGGCCGACCTGGCCGCTCGCATCGGCGGCGACGAGTTCGGCGTGGTGCTCGGCGACTGTCCCGACGTCGGCGTCGCCCGTGACGTCGCTCAGCGCCTGTCCGACCTGCTGGCGGAGCCGGTCGAGGTCGACGGCATGATGATCGAGTCCCGGGCCAGCGTCGGGATCGCGCACGCGGCCGGCGGCGGCGACGACAGCCAGCTGATGCAGAAGGCCGACATGGCCCTGTACGCCGCGAAGTCGGGCGGCAAGGGCCGCTGGCGGCAGTACGACGGGGAGATGAGCATCCCGGCCCGCAACCACGTCGAGGTCGGCCGCCGGTTGCGCGCGACCATGGAGTCCGGTGAGCTGACGCTGTACTACCAGCCGATCGTCGACCTGGTCACCGGGGAGACCGTGGGCGTGGAGGCGCTGCTGCGTCTGCAGGACGACGGCGATCCCATGCCGCCGCCCCAGATCGTCGCCGCCGCCGAGAGCACCGGGCTGATCGGGCAGCTGGGCGAGTGGATCCTCGACCGGGCGCTGGCCGACCTGCCGCAGTTCCAGCTGCCGGGCCGTGATCCCTGCTACGTCAGCGTCAACGTGTCCGCCCGTCAGCTTCGGCGGACCGACTTCTCGGCGACCGTACGCCGGGCGCTGAAGAGCAGCCGGGTAGACCCGCGACTGCTCGTCCTCGAAGTCACCGAGAACATCCTCATCGAGAACGACGACGAGCGGCCGTGGGCGTACCTGGACGAGTTGCACGCGCTGGGCGTACGCATCGCGATCGACGACTACGGCACCGGGTACGCCTCCCTCGGCTACCTGCGCCAGCCCAGCGTCGACATCGTGAAGATCGACCGGAGTCTGCTCACCGATCTGACGCCTCGGGCGACGCGCCTGATCGAGGGAGTGTCCTCGACCCTCCGCTATCTCGGGGTCGACCAGATCGCCGAGGGTGTCGAGACCGAACACGCGCGGACGATCCTGGTCGACGCCGGCTGCCCCTACGGACAGGGCTTCCTGTTCTCACCGCCGCTGCCGGTGGACAAGGTCGTCCGCTGGCTGCGACTGCCCGACGTCACGGCAGGTTCGTGATGATGTCGGCGATCTCGCGACGACGGCCCGTGTAGAACGGGACCTCCTCGCGGACGTGCCGCCGAGCCCGCGACGCCCGCAGATCGCGCATCAGGTCGACGATGCGGTACAGCTCGTCTCCCTCGAACGCCAGCATCCACTCGTAGTCGCCGAGGGCGAACGACGCGACCGTGTTGGCCCGCACATCCGGGTAGCCGCGCGCCATCCGGCCGTGCTCGGCCAGCATCTCGCGCCGCTCCTCGTCGGGCAGCAGGTACCACTCGTAGGAGCGGACGAACGGGTAGACGCAGATGTAGTCGCGTGGCTCCTCGCCCGCCAGGAACGCCGGGATGTGGCTGCGGTTGAACTCGGCCGGGCGGTGCAACGCCGCCTGCGACCACACCCCGGTCAGGTTCCGGCCCAGCGCCGTCCGCCGGAACAGCGAGTACGCCTCCTGCAGCGCGTCGGCCGAGGACGAGTGCCACCAGATCATCAGGTCGGCGTCGGCCCGCAGACCCGACACGTCGTAGGTGCCCCGGATCGTGACGTCCTTCTCGGCCAGCCGGTCGAACAGGCCGGTGACCTCGGAGATCACGTCGTCGCGCAGGGTCGGCAGCGGGCTGGTGGCCTGGAATACCGACCACATCGTGTAGCGGATGGTCGAGTTCAGCTCGCGCATCCGGGCGGCGTTGGACTGCGCCGGCTCTTCGGTCACTACGACCTCTTCGGTGGTCTGATCGGTCACGATACGAATTCTCCCAGATCAGCGGCGGCTTTCTCGCCGGAGGCTATGCAGACGGGGATGCCGACGCCGTCGAAGGCGGCCCCGGCCAGGACGACGGGCTTACGCCCGGCGCCGAGCAGCGCCCGAGCCTCGGCGACTCGGTCGACGTGCCCGGGGGCGTACTGGGGCAGCGCACCGCCCCAGCGCGTCACTCGTACCGCCGAGGCAGCCGGCAGCGGGCCGACCACCTTGGCCAGGTCGGCCTGGACGGCCGCGCCGAGGGCCTCGTCGGTCATCGCGAGCGCGCCGACGTCGCCGTACCGGCCGACGGAGACCCGGACGGCGGCCTCGGGCTCGCCCGCGAGGTGCTCCCATTTCCGGGAGAAGAACGTGGCGGCCTTGATCGAGAGCCCCTGGTCGGCGGGGACCAGGAAGCCGGTGAGCGCCGGCAGATCCGCCCCGGGCAGCCGCATCGACACGAGGCCGATGCTCGCGTAGTCGAGCTCGCCGACCAGGTCGGCGACCGCCGGTGGCAGCAGCGCGGCCGCGGGCTTGGCCGGGCAGGCCAGCACGTACGCGTCGGCGTCCAGCTCGTCGAGCGCCCGCAGCGGAGTTCCATAGTGGATGGCGACGCCGAGGTCGAGCAGCCGGTGGGACAGCGCCTCGATCAGCCGGGACAGTCCACCTCGGAGGGTGCCGAAGACCGGGCCGCCCGCCGACCGCTTGACCAGCGAGGCGGCGACGCCGTCCCGCAGGGTGTGCGCCGTCTGGAGGGCCGCGTACAGGTTGGGAATGGTGGCCTGGAGCGACAGGAGGTCGGCGCGTCCGGCGTACACCCCGCCGAGGAGCGGGTCGACCAGGTGCTCCACCACTGCACCGCCGAGCCGCGACCGGACCAGCTCGCCGACCGCCACGTCCTGCCCGCTCAGCACCGGTACGCCGAGATCACGATCGTCGTCGGCGAGCGTCGCGACGCCGTCCAGCGCGGCCGAGAACCCCGGTACGCCCATCAGCGTGCCCGTCGGCATGGGATGCAACCGGCCGTCGACCCACAGTCCCGCCGCACCCAGCGCCGGATGCACCAGCCGGTCGCCCAGCTCCAGGTCGGCGACCAACCGGGCGGCGCCACTGGGGCCGCCGTCGGGCGTACGCATCAGGAACTGCTCGGCGCCGGTCTCGATCCCGTCGCCGGCCGTCTGGATCTTGCCGCCCAGCCGTGCGGTCGCCTCGACCAGGGTCACGCGTACGCCGGACTCGGCGAGCCGCAGCGCGGCGGTCAGCCCGGCGACGCCACCGCCGACGACAACGACGTGCCGTGTGCTCATCGCACGCTGATCTTGTGGACGAGTTCCACGATCCGGGTCAGCACCGCCGGATCCGCTTCGGGCGGCACGCCGTGCCCCAGGTTGAAGACGTGACCGGGGGCGTCTTCACCTTCGGCCAGCACCCGGCGTACCTCGTGGTCGACGACTTCCCACGGCGCGCTCAGCAACGCCGGATCGAGGTTGCCCTGCACCGCTCGCGTTCGCGCCGGACCCGGTTCACCGCCGTCCAGCCGCAGGTCCGCGACGTTCACCAGGGCGGCGGCCTGGTCGAGCGGCGTACGCCAGTCGACCCCGACGACGTCGGCGCCCGCCTCGGCCATCGCCGTGAGCAGGTGAGCGGTGCCGACGCCGAAGTGGATCCGCGGCACCACCGGGCCGACGTCCTGGAGGACCGCCGCGGAGTGCGGCAGCACGAAACGCCGGTAGTCGGCCTCGCTCAGGGCGCCGGCCCACGAGTCGAACAGCTGGACCGCGCTCGCCCCCGCGTCGATCTGCACCCGCAGGAACGTCGAGGTGATCTCCGCGAGCCGTTCGGCCAGTCCGTGCCACAACTGCGGGTCGCCGTGCATCAGCGCCTTGGTCTTGGCGTGCGAACGCGACGGGCCGCCCTCGATGAGGTAGCTGGCCAGGGTGAACGGCGCCCCCGCGAAGCCGATCAGCGGGGTGCCCTCCAGCTTCGGGATGAGCAGCCGGATCGCTTCCTCCACAAAGGAGAGATCGGCGTCTTCGGCGCGGCCGACCCGGGCGAGGTCGGCGCTGGACCGGATGGGCTCGGCGACCACGGGACCGGTCCCGGCGACGATCTCCACACCGACACCGGCCGCCGCGACGGGCACCACGATGTCGCTGTAGAACACCGCCGCGTCCACGCCGTGCCGGCGTACCGGTTGGAGGGTGATCTCGGTGACCAGATCCGGGCGGCGGCAGGTCTCCAGCATCGACAGGCCGGCCTCGGCCCGCAGTTCGCGATATTCGGGCAACGACCGCCCCGCTTGCCGCATGAACCAGACCGGAGTGTGTTCGACCGGCTCGCCGCGGCACGCGCGGACGAAGACGGAGTCGGTCGGGTCAGCTGCAATGCTGGTCATTCCACAGATCGTGCCACGTTTCTCCCCCGCCGCGACCGGTGGGGGCGCGCGCTGAGGAGTACGCCACTGAAGAGCGTGTGACAGCGCACGGCGTGCCGCACCACGCACCGGAAGCAGATGCGCCCTAGGGTTGCGCTATGCCGACCACGCTTCGCACGCCCCCGGACGTCTTCACCCGGGCGGTCGAAGCACTGCAAGCCGCTCCGATCCGCCGGGAGATCTCGCTGGAGGAGGTCGGTGCGCCGACCCGGCTCGCGCCGTACGCGCACGCCCTGGGCGCCACCGTGCTCCGCGACGGCGAGGAGGTGGCCACGGGCCGGCTGGTCCTGCTGCACGACCCGGCCGGTCACGAGGCCTGGCAGGGGACGATGCGGCTGGTCACCTACGTGACGGCGGAACTGGAACCCGAGTACGCCGCCGACCCGCTGCTGCCGCAGGTGGGCTGGTCGTGGCTGGTGGACGCGCTGGACGCGCACACCGGCCCGGGCCGGGGGGACGGCTACACCGCCATCGCCGGGACCGTGACGCAGACGCTGTCGACCCGGTTCGGCGACCTCGCCCGGGTCGCCGAGGACGAGGAGCCGCCGGGCTCGCCGACCGCCGCCGACCTGGAGATCCGCGCGTCGTGGACGCCGCTCGGGCCGAACCTCGACGATCACATGCTCGCCTGGTGCACGCTGCTGGCCTCCACCGCCGGGCTGCCGCCCGAGGGTGTGACCGCGCTGCCCACCCGCCGCAAAGAAGGCTGAAACGGCCGACGGCCAGGACCCCGTGGGTCCCGGCCGTCTCGCCGTCGAAAAGGTCAGCTCGTGGCGATCTGCGCGGCCTCGCAGGCCGCCCGCATCGCGGGGAAGGCCTTGTTGAACGCGGCCTGGGTCGTCGCGGACATCATCTTGTCCACCGCGTCGACGCACGCGCCGAGCAGCTTGAGCTTCTCCGCGTTCGCGTTCTTCGCGCCCTCGAGATCCTGCTTCAGCTTCTCCGCCTCACCCTTGGTGGTGGTCAGCTGAGCCTTGAGATCCGCGAGATCCTTGGCGTCCGTCGCGGCCTGGGTGGCGGCCGCCTTCTCCTGCTTCGACGCGTCACTCGCCTTGACGAGGTAGAGCGTCGTCACCGTGCCGAGCGCCAGCACCAGCACACCGACCAGGATGGACAGGATCAGGACCGCCGGGCCCTTCTTCGGCCCGGCCGGGCCGGCCGGAACCGCCGAGTACGGCGCGCCGGTCGCGGGGTACGCCGAGGTGGGGTAGGCCGCGCCGGACACCGGCTGCGCCGGAACAGCGCTCGTCGGGTAGCCGGTGGGCGGGTTCGCCGCAAGCGTCGGCTGCGCGGGCGGCACGGTCGCCCCACCCGGCTGGTACGCGGGCTGGGCGGTGGTCTGCGCGTACGCCGGCTGCGTGGGGGCCGCGGGGGCCTGCTGCACCGGCGGGTACGCCGCGGTCGGCTGCTGCGCCGGAGCCGGAGCCGGGTACGCGGGCTGCGCGGGCTGGCTCGGCGGAGTCCACGGGGACAGCGGCATGGTGTTCTCAGCGGCCGGGGCGACCGGCTGCGGCGGCACTACCGGCTGAACCGGCTGCGTCGGCTGAACCGGCGTCGGCTGAACCGGCTGCGCCGGCTGAGCGAACTGAACCGGCTGCGCCGGCTCCGGCGTTACCGGCTGAGCGACCGGAGGCTGCGAAGACTCCGGCTCGGGATTGGTCATTGAGTTCCCTCCGTGTGGGTGGCACCGACTGGTGGCCGGTGGCCGTGACTTGCGTCGCCGCCCTCGTCAAGGGCTAGCAGATCTTGAACTTGTCGCAGGCGATCTTGATCGGGATCGCCAGCCCGAGGCCCTCGGCATCGGTGAACTTCGCCGAGGCGATTCCGATGACCTCGTAATTCGCGTTGATGACCGGCCCGCCCGAGTTACCGGGGTTGATCGGCGCGTCGAACTGGATGTACGGCCCGTGCTGCGTGGTCTCCTCCCGGAAGGCACTGACCACACCGCTGGTGACGGTGTCCTTCAGACCCAGCGGCGAGCCGACGACCAGGATCTCCTGACCCGACTTGGACTCGGCGGCGGCGACCTTCAGTCCCTCGATCTTCGCCGTCGTGTGCAACTGCGCGATGTCGGCCTTCTTGTCCCCGGCCACGACGGTCGCGTCGTACAGCTGATCGGCGTGCTCGATCTTGACCTTCTTGGTGCCGTCGTTCCAGACGTCCTCGATCACGTGGAAGTTGGTCAGCAGGTTGGTGCCGCCGTCGGAGGCGGTGCCGACCGCGAAGGCCGAGCCGATGCTCTCCGGCGTACGCACACGGAACACGCTGGGCAGCGTCTTCGCGGCGATCTTCTCGGCGTTGAACTGCGTCGCCAGCTGCTTCTCCACCGCCTCCACCCGCTTGCCGGCGGCCGACACGTCGGCGGCGGCCTGCGCCCGGGTCTCGTCCAGCTCGTTGCCGAGGCTGTTCACCTGGTACGCCTGGAAAGCGGTCACGCCGAGCAGCAGCACGACGAGGATCAGCGCGACGACACCGGGCCAGCTGACACGGCGTCCCCCGGGCGCGTTCGCCGGCGGCACCGGACCGCCCGGGAAACCGGACATCGGTGCGGTCGCCGGGACGGACGACAGCGGAACGGGCGGCACGTACGCCGGACGCTGCGTGGGCTGCGTCGTCATCGTGGGCTGCGTCACGTTCGGCTGCACCGGTTGCGGCGCCTGGATCGGGGCCGTCGGCTGGGCCGGCGGCGGCGATTGCCCAGCCGGAGGCGGCGGTGCCTGGTAACCGTTACCGGTCACCGGCGGCGGCGCGTACGCCGGACGCTGGTTAGGAACGGGCGACTGTCCGACCGAAGGTGGTAGCAATGCTGGTTCCACCCTGGGTGGCTGTGAAACGGGTTCCACCTTCGGTGGAAAGGGCCCATATGGCGGCTGTGGCTGCGTCGGATCCGAGCCCGTCGTCATGTCAAGAGCCTCCCCCACTCGTGATCACCGACCCGCAGAAGGTACCGGTTACCGGTCATTCTGTCTTCCCCTTTCAAGTCCCGCATCGGGCCCGTTCCGAGTGAGCTTCGCAACTCGTCGGCTCGACGCGCCGCACCGGCTGACCCACCACCGCATGGCGTACCCGTAGGTTGTTCATGTGACCGACGACGAAACCGTGCTGCGGCGTCGGGTCCGCACGCGCGACGGCGGCGGCAACTCCAACGACGCAGCGGCCCCGGAAGGGGTTCCGCCCAAGCTGTTGACCGAGCCCGCCGAGGGGACTCCGCAGCCCGTGACCAGCCCCGCCGAGCTGGAACAGGTGATCGCGAGGTTCGCGGCCGGGACCGGACCGGTGGCGATCGACGCCGAGCGGGCCTCCGGCTACCGCTACAGCCAGCGCGCCTACCTGGTCCAGTTGCGCCGTCAGGGTGCCGGGACCGCACTGATCGACCCCATCCCGTTGGGCGATCTGTCCGGTTTGGACGCTGCCCTGGCCGACACCGAGTGGGTGCTGCACGCCGCCAGCCAGGACCTCCCCTGCCTGGCCGAGCTGGGATTGCGACCGCGCAAGCTGTTCGACACCGAGCTGGCCGCCCGGCTGGCCGGATTCGAGCGGGTCGGGCTGGCCGCGTTGACCGAGAATCTTCTGGGCTACACGCTGGAGAAGCACCACTCGGCGGCGGACTGGTCCAGCCGTCCGCTGCCCGAGTCGTGGCTGACCTATGCCGCGCTGGACGTCGAGTTGCTGGTCGAGCTGCGGGACGCGCTCGTCACTGTGCTCGCCGAGCAGGGCAAGACGGAGTACGCCGCACAGGAGTTCGCCGCCCTCGTGGTGAGCGGCGCGCAGCCGCCGAAGCCGCGGACCGACCCGTGGCGGCGTACCTCGGGGATGCATCGGGTGCGGGGCGCCCGGGCGCAGGCTCGCGTCCGCTCCCTCTGGTACGCCCGCGATCAGATCGCCCAGCGCCGGGACACCGCGCCGGGCCGGGTGCTGCCCGATTCCTCGATCGTGGCGGCGGCCGAGATGGACCCGAAGTCCGAGCGGGATCTGTTGCTGCTGCCCGGTTTCGGCGGCCGATCGACCCGGCGGCTGGCCGGGACCTGGCTGGACGCGCTGTCCGAGGCCCGGTCGCTACCGGACACGGCACTGCCGACGACTCCGCCGTACGAGGGCCCGCCCCCGCCGCACCGGTGGGCCGAACGCGACCCCGCCGCGGCCGCCCGGCTCGTCCGCGCGCGGGAGGTGGTGGCCCGCGTCGCCGGCGGGCTGTCCATGCCCCCGGAGAACCTGATCACCCCGGAGTACGTGCGCCGGCTCGCCTGGGAGCCGCCCACCGACCTGCGCACGGTGGGCGACCTGCTGGCCCAGTTCGGCGCCCGGCCCTGGCAGCGCGAGCTGCTGGCGGAGGAGTTGGCCAAGGCGTTGGCGCCGGACGAGAGCCCGGACAAGCCGTCAGACGAGGCTTCGGACGGGGCTTCGGACGGGGCTTCGGGCGAGGCGGCGGAAGGCACTGAAACCTCACAGTGACCCGACCTACCGGCCGGTAACTACTCGCGGGTAACATCGGGGGTGTCCAACCACTCCTAGGAGGCGCTGTGCCCCGCAACGTCCGCGATGTCGTCTTCGTCGACGGCGTACGCACTCCGTTCGGCAAGGCCGGGGGTGTCTACGCGCAGACTCGCGCCGACGACCTCGTCATCCGATGCATCCGTGAACTGCTCGCCCGCAACCCGCAGCTGCCGCCCGAGCGCGTCGAGGAGGTGGCCGTCGCCGCGACCACTCAGATCGGCGACCAGGGCCTGACCCTCGGCCGGACCGCCTCCCTGCTGGCCGGCCTGCCCAAGACCACGCCCGGCTATTCGATCGACCGGATGTGCGCGGGCGCGATGACCGCGGTCACCACCGTCGCGGGCAGCATCGCGATGGGCGCGATCGACGTCGCGATCGCCGGCGGCGTCGAGCACATGGGTCGCCACCCGATGGGCGAGGGTGTCGACCCGAACCCGCGTTTCCTGGCCGAGAAGGTCGTCGACCAGTCCGCCCTCGTCATGGGTGCGACCGCGGAGAACCTGCACGACCGGCTCCCCGAGGTCACCAAGGAGCGCGCCGACCGGTTCGGCCTTCGCTCGCAGGAGAAGACGGCCGCCGCGTACGCCGCAGGCAAGCTGCAGCCCGATCTGGTGCCGATCGCCGTACGCGACGAGAACGGCGCGTGGGGTCTGTCGACTGTGGATGAAGCGCCCCGGCAGACCAGCCTGGAGAAGCTCGCCACCCTGAAGACCCCGTTCCGACCGCACGGCCGGGTGACCGCGGGCAACGCCGCCGGCCTGAACGACGGCGCGACCGCGTGCCTGCTCGCCTCCGGCGAGGCGGCCGAGGAACTCGGCCTGCCGGTGGCGATGAAGCTGGTCAGCTACGGCTTCGTCGGCGTGGAGCCGGAGGTCATGGGCTACGGCCCGATCCCCTCGACCGAGAAGGCGCTCAAGGTCGCCGGGCTCACCATCGACGACATCGGCCTGTTCGAGCTGAACGAGGCGTTCGCCGTACAGGTCCTGGCTTTCCTGGACCACTTCGGGATCAAGGACGACGACCCCCGGGTCAACCCGTGGGGCGGTTCGATCGCGGTCGGGCACCCGCTCGCGTCCAGTGGCGTACGCCTCATGACGCAGCTGGCCCGGCAGTTCGCCGAGCACCCCGAGGTCCGCTACGGCATCACCGCCATGTGCATCGGCATCGGCATGGGCGGCACGGTCATCTGGGAGAACCCCCACTTCAACGGAGAGTCGGCATGAGCTTCCCTTCTGAGGTAGTGACCCACGCGAAGCTTCGGCTGACCGCCGTACCGGGGCTGGACAAGCCCGCCGCGATCATCACGCTCGACAACGGCTTCGACCACACCAAGCCCAACACGATGGGTCCGGGCGGTCTGGCCAGTCTGAACACCGCGATCGACGAGGCGCTCGCCGCCCAGCCCGCGTTCGTCGCGGTCACCGGCAAGCCGTACATCTTCTGCGTCGGCGCCGACATCACCGGCATCCCGGCCATCACCGAACGGTCCCAGGCCGCCGAGATCGAGGCCCTGGGCCACCAGGTGTACGCCAAACTGCGTACCGCGCCGGTGCCGACCTTCGCGTTCGTCAACGGCGCGGCGATGGGCGGCGGTCTGGAGCTGGCGCTGCACTGCCAGTACCGCACGCTGTCGGCCGGCGCGGCGGCGCTGTCGCTGCCCGAGGTCAGCCTGGGCCTGATCCCCGGCTGGGGCGGCTCACAGCTGCTGCCGAACCTGATCGGCGTCGTCGGCGCGGCCCAGGTGATCGTGCAGAACCCGCTCATGATGAACAAGCAGCTCCGCCCGAAGCAGGCAGTCGAACTGGGCATCGCCGACGCCCTCTTCGAACCGGCCGACTTCCTGGAGCGGTCGCTGCTCTGGGCGGCGTCCGTCGTCACTGGACAGACGACGGTCACGCGGCCGGAGATCGACCGGGACATGTGGGACGCGGTCGTCTACTTCGCGCGTACCGAATTGGACAAGAAGATCCACGGCGCGTCACCGGCGGCCACCCAGGCGCTGGACCTGTTGGCGCTGGCCAAGGACGGCGTGACCGAGGCGGGCCTCGCCGCGGAGCGCGAGGCGGCCACCGACCTGATCATGTCCGACGAGCTGCGGGCCGGCATCTACTCGTTCGACCTCGTGCAGCGGCGGGCCAAGCGCCCGGCCGGCGCCCCGGACCGCTCGCTGGCCCGGGACGTCGGCAAGGTCGGCGTGGTCGGCGCGGGCCTGATGGCGTCGCAGCTGGCGCTGCTGTTCGCCCGCCGGCTCGAGGTGCCCGTCGTGCTCACCGACCTCGACCAGGAGCGGGTCGACAAGGGCCTGGCCTACGTCCAGGCCGAGATCGCCAAGTCGGTGGCCAAGGGGCGGCTCACCGAACTGAAGGCGGCCAAGCTGCGGACCCTCGTCACGGGCACTGTGGACAAGGCGGCCGGATTCGCCGACGCCGACTTCGTCATCGAGGCCGTCTTCGAGGAACTCGGCGTCAAGAAGAAGGTCTGGGCCGAGATCGAGGAGATCGTCTCGCCGGAGACGATCCTCGCGACCAACACCTCCTCGCTGTCGGTCAGCGCGATGGGCGCCGACCTGAAGCACCCGGAGCGCCTGGTCGGCTTCCACTTCTTCAACCCGGTCGCGGTGATGCCGCTGCTGGAGATCATCCGCGCCGAGCACACGAACGACGTCACCCTGGCGACCGCGTTCGCCCTGGGCAAGCAGCTCAAGAAGTCGTGCGTACTGGTGAAGGACGCGCCCGCGTTCGTCTTCAACCGCATCCTGACCCGGTTCTTCGGCGAGATCTACAACGCCATCGACCTGGGTACGCCGCTGGAGGTGGCCAACACCGCGCTCGACCCGCTCGGCCTGCCGATGCGGCCGCTGGAGCTACTCCAGCTGGTCGGCCCGGCCGTCGCCGCCCACGTCGGCAAGACGATGCACGTGGCGTACCCCGAGCGGTTCAAGGTCTCCCCCAGCATGGAGAAGATCGTGGCCGCCGGGCAGCCGCTGCTGGTCGACGACGAGATCAACCCGGCCGTGGTCGAGTTGCTGGCGGGCGGGCAGACCCCGCTCACCGCCGACGAGGTACGCGAGCGCGCGCTCGCTGCCCTGGCCGAGGAGATCCGGATCATGCTGGACGAGGGCGTGGTGGCCGACTCGGCCGACATCGACCTGTGCCTCATCCTCGGTGGCGGCTGGCCGTTCTGGCTCGGCGGCATCACGCCGTACCTGGACCGGACCGGTGTCTCCGAGAAGGTCACCGGCCGCCGGTTCGCCCCGGCGGGCGTCGCGACGCTGCCCGCATAAACCCATTCCCCTTCCCGCCGCGCGGCTCCCCGTGAGCCGCGCGGCATTTTTCTGCGCCCGTTGGACGGCGCGGGCTTCCTCGTCGCGTCCTGCGGAAGGCCGCCGTAGAGTCGATCTCGTGACGATCGTGGACGCCTGCCTCCGGGACGGCCGCGGCGGTTCGCCGACCACGGTGCTCGCCGAGGCAGACCTGACCGATGCCGAGCGCCGGGCGATCACCGTCCACAACGGAACGTCGCACGCCGTCTTCGTCGACGTCCGCGAGACCGAGGTGGCCCTTCGGTTCTTCACCAGCACCGGCGAACTTCCGGCGTGCGGGCACGGAACGGTCGCGGCGCTGGCGTACCTGGCCGAGCGATTCGGCAAACGGGACTTCCGGTTGCGTACGCGCGACCGGTCGTTCGTCGGCCGCGCGACCGACCACGGATACTGGTTCGACGCCGGTCCGGTCGAGCTTCGGGAACCGGCTCCGGCGGAGTGCGACGGCGTACTCGCGGCGCTGGGCGCGACCCCGGCGGGCGGACTGTGCGTCGCGTCCCTCGGGCGGCCGCGGCTGCTCGTCCCGGTCGCCACACCGGCCGTCCTCGCCGGACTGACGCCTGACCTCGACCGGCTCCGAGTCATGTGTGACCACTTAGGACTACTCGGCTGTTACGTCTACAGCGTTCCATCGGGCGGCCGGGCGGCGGCCCGGATGTTCGCCCCGTCGATCGGCGTACCGGAGGACATCGCCAACGCCAACAGCACCAGTTGCCTGGCGGCGTACCTGGCTCGGGACGGGGAGGTCGGCATCACCGTGGACATGGGCGATGCTTTGGGCGTACCAGCTGCTATCGAAGCTGAAGCGCGGCGGACCGGAGTCTGGGTCGGCGGCGCGGCGGCCCTCAGATAGGCAGGCCGTTCTCCCCGGCCAGGACGCCCAGCGCGGTGGCCAGCTGGACCCGCTGGTCGGCCGAGAGCGAAGCGGTCAGCTCGGCGTCGAGATCCTGCGCGAGCTTGGCGCACTGCGTGAGCAGCTTGCGCCCCCGCGCGGTCAGCGTGAGCACCATGCGCCGCCGGTCGCCGGCATCCCTCGTCCGCGCGATCGCCCCGATCGCCTCCAGATGATCCGCGAGCGTGACCATCAGGCTGGGCGCGACCCCCGTCAGGCCCGCCAGCTCCTGCTGGCTGGCGGGCGGCCCGGCGGCGAGCGCGGTCAGCACGCCGACGTGCTTAGGCTTGAGATCCAGGTCGGCGATCTTCGCCGTGAACCGGTCCGTGACCAGCGCGCCCAGCGTGCCGAGCCGGAAGGTCACGGTCGCCGGCATTCCGATGTCGCTCACGCGGGTAATGCTAGGCCCGAACGTTCGCGTGCTCCGGCGGACGCCGCCGCGACCAGCCCGAACGCGCCGATCGCCAGGGCCGTCCGGAGAAGGTGGAAGGTCACCCACGGACCCTCGAACGCCGCGCGTAGCGCGGCCGGATCGCCGGCCTCGGTCATCCGGCCGTTCAGGGGAACGTTGCCCAGCAAGGTCACCGCGACAGTCGCCACCGAGCAGGCGAGCGCGGCGGCGAGCAGAATCGCGGTACGCCGCTGCGCACGGTGCATGACCAGGGCGGCGCTGCTGAGCACCACTGGACCGGCGAAGATCAGCGCGAACGGGACGCTCGGCGTGGCCTCGTTCACCGAGCGCATGGCGTCGACGAAGGTCTTGTCATCCGTCTCGGCGAGACCGGGCATGACCGTGAGCGCGTACGCGACGCAGAAGCCCGCGTACAGGCCGGACAGGATCGTGGCGAGCCCCAGAACCCAGGTACGCGTCCGCATGATCACGCCACCGCCAGGTAGACCGCGGACGCCAGGTGCACCAGCGCGCCGACCGTCGACGCGACCGTCATGCCCCAGATGCGCCGCCGGAATCCGATGACGCCGTCACCCGCCTGCACGAGCCCCAGCAGCACCAACAGCGCGGTCAACGCCACGCCCTCCGGTCGCGTCGCGAAGAGGACCAGCGCCACCGCACTCAGCGGAACCGCTCGGACGGCGTACGCCTCGGCGAAGAACGTCACCCCGGGCGTGACCGCCTCCGCCGGACCGATCGCGAGGGTTGGCCGGACCACCCCGAGTACGCCCGACAGCCCGGACCCCAGGACGAGCAGGGCGTTCAGGATCAGAATCGCAGTCATCACACATCTCCAGAATCATTCTCCGACTGAATGATTCTGAGCATGAATGATTTTGCGCGAACCGTCAACCCCGCAGAATCCGATGGCAAAGTCGCCAAGGCCCGCATTGAGCCCGGCACGTGGTCGCCGTGGCATTACTCCGGCGCGAAGATGTCCTCAACAATCAAGCGCGCACGATCCGGGACTTCCTCTTCAGGAAAGACCTCCGCGCAGAGCGCGAACACGGCGTCCGCCGAGGTAAGCCCGAGTTTCTGAACGAGGAATCTGATGTCCTCCCCGTCGCGGCGCCGTGCGGCGAAGACCTTCATCGCCAGCAAATGCTCCGGGGACGCCGCCGCCACGCGCAGTCCTGGATGGTCGAAAACTCTGGGAGCATCTGGGTCTCCACCTGGGGCGACATAGACACTCGCCTGCTCGTTGAGCCACCACTGGGGCAGCCCGAGCTCTGCCGCGACTGCCTTCGCCTCGTCAAGGACAACGCCATGCGGCTGGAACACGGCGTCGATGTCACGGGTCGAGCGTCGCGCGTCATACGCCAGCGCCATCGCCGCGCCGCCGAATACGTAGAGATCGGCCACGATCCCTCTGGTGGCCAGGCGTTCCCCCAGGCGGCGGAAAGCGTGCTCGATCGCGGTCCGGTCGAGCAACGGATCGACTTCGGTCACGCTACCTCCAACTCCTGGGCGGCGACGTAGACACCACGACGCCGGAACGATGCCGGAGCACGCACCAGGGCGTCCGCGCGTGCGGAACGCGTATTGAAGGGGAACCACCAGCGCCGGAGCGTCCGCTGCCGCGTCCACAACGGCGCGCCGTGACCGTCACGCGCTGCGAGGTGCTCTGCGAGGGCGGCGAGGAACACGTCCCAACGCTCATCGCCTGTCGTCGCCGGCTCGGCGATCAGCAGGTCCTGCCGTCGGGCGGCCGGCTCCCAGCGATACTCCTCGAGGAACTCGGCCACGAGTCGCCAGCGGCGAGAATCGTCGGCACGAGTCATCAGAGCGCCGAGTCGCGCCAAGATCATGGGTTGATAGCCCTCGCGATCGCTCTGAGTCTCCACGTTTACGACAGTAATCCATCCCGAGGTGCCACTCCGCCGCCGACGAGCAGCGACGCGGATTCATCGAGCTGAGTTCGGCTCGGTGATGAAGGTGGTCATGTGGCGGCGCGCCAGGTCCTGGCGGATCGCCTCGTCGCTGTGCGGGTCGGTCTCGGTGGGGGCGATGGGCTCGCCCCGGACCACGACCATCGTGGGCTTGCGGCGGAACAACCGCCCCAGCCCGGTCGGCTCGGTGAACCGGATCGACAACGGCACGATCGGTACGCGCGCCTGGGCGGCGAGGTGGAACGCGCCGCGTTTGAAGGGGCGCAGGGTCGTGTTGTAGGGCTCGAGTTCGCCTTCGGGGAAGAAGTGGACGAGGCGGCCCATGGCGAGGAAGAGTTCCAGCTCGCCGAAGAAGAGCGGCAACTTCGACAGCTCGGTGGGCACGGCGATGCCGCCCAGCAGCCGCACGAGCCAGCCGTACCAGCGGTTCTCGAGGTTGATCGGGGCCGAGGTGACGACGATGCGGCGCGGGAACACGGCGATCGCGACCAGGGCGCTGTCCAGGAAGTGCACGTGGTTGCAGACCGTCAGCGCCCCGCCGGTCGGCCGGGTTCCGGTCCGGCGTTCCGCGCGTACGCCGAGGAGCAGGCGCGTCCACACGAACAGGGCGGGGATGGCGATCACGTAGTAGAAGGCGAGCGCCGCGAGCAGGTAGGGCCAGTGGGCGTACCCGGCTGGGTTCTCCGGTGGATCGCCGGCTTTGGCGTACACCCGCTCGATCGCCTTGATGCTGCGGTCCACCTCGTAGAGGTCGCCGAGCTGGGCGTACGCCGCCGACGCCGCGTCTCGGGCGGTCGGATGCTCGATCCAATAGTCGATCCGGTCGGCGAGCGAGGACGGGTCGCCGGCGCGGAAGAGGTTCTCCGGGCTGAGCGCGAACTGGCCGGTCGCACTCCGCGGGCTGTCGGAGATGACCGGGACGAGCCCGCAGGAGAACGCCTCCATGCAGGACAGCCCCTCGATCTCCACGTCGGAGGCGTGCACGTAGAGGTCGCAGGTGCGGATGAGGTCGATCAGCTCGTCCTGGGCGTAGTAGCCGAATCGGGCCGGGATCGGGAGCTTGGCGGCCAGCCGGCGCAGGCGCCTCTCGGTCGGCCCGTGTCCGGCGAAGCAGACCTGGACGCGGTCGGCGTGACGGGCTCGGCGAACGGCCCGGATCAGCACGTCCTGGCGCTTCTCCGGCGAGAACCGGCCCACCATGAGTATCCGGAACGGCTCGGAGTCGCCGGACCCCGAGGAGCCGGAACCACCGGACCCGGAGGAGCCGCCGGACCCCGAGGAGCCGGAGCCGGAGCCGCCGGCCGACGACACGCCGCCAGGTCGGAAAGGCGGGAAAGGCCGGAAAGCCGGGTCCACCCCGTTGGAGATCACGTGGAGCCGCGCCCGATACCCATGCCGGCGGAGCTGGGCGGCGATGAACGTCGACGGGCAGTGGATGTCGGCGAAGCGGCCGTAGAAGGTGAGCCGCAGCAGGAGGTACACGAGGTGCGCGGCCGGGCGGAACCAGCCCAGCCCGATGTTGTAGGTGACGTTCTCGGGCTGGATGTGGAACGCGGCGATGGCCGGTACGCCCAGCTCGCGCGCGATCCGTTCGGCGGCCCGGCCCAACGCCCACGGCTGGTAGATGTGGACGACGTCGGCGCCTTTGACGGCCGTGGTCAGCACTTCCCGGTCCGGCTTGGCGAACAGGGTGCTCTGCCGGTGGGCGAGCCGGGACGCGATCGGCACCACGAGTTCCGGGAGGTAGAAGACCTCCAGCCCGTCGAGCGCCGGGTCACCCGGTTCAGCCGGGTCGCCGGGTTCGCCGCAGGTCACCACGCGTACCGTGTGGCCACGCGCGAGCAGCGCGGCCGCGAACCGGGTCGCCGACATGGTGGTCCCGTTGTTGTTGATGTTGAACGTGTCGATGACCAGTGTGATGATCATTGGCGCGCCGCTGCCCCCCGGGTTTCCCCGCCGGCCAGGCCGCCGGCCGACCTGGTCTCCCCACTCTCACCTACCGAAGGCGGCCGCAGGCTGCGAACGGCTCAACTGTCGAGGGCGGCCGCGGCTTCCACCGGCTGCGGGCCACTCGCCAGGCCGGGTTCGCGGCGGGTAACCGCCCTGCACGCTTCGCCGGAAATCTGCAGTGAATGAGGGGGATCTGGCGATATGAGGCGAGCCTTGCCCCGCGAGTCACTACATTGCGAAGAAAGTGTGGATTTGACTCGGGGGGACGTATGACCAGAGAGTTCAACGGCCGGATCGCGCTCGACATCCGGGACTCGGTCCCCGACTGGGCGGCCTTCCTGCCCGACAAGGCACCGCAGGGCGCCCCGAACGTGCTGGTCGTGCTCTACGACGACACCGGCTGCGCCGCCTGGTCGCCGTACGGCGGCCGGATCCAGATGCCGACCATGCAGCGGCTGGCCGACAACGGGCTGACCTACTCCCAGTGGCACACCACGGCGCTGTGCTCCCCCACCCGGTCCACCTTCCTGACCGGGCGCAACCACCATATGAACGGCTTCGCCTCGATCTCGGAGTCGTCGACCGGCTTCCCGGGGTACAGCTCCCACATCCCGCCGTCGTGCGCGCCGATGGCGGGCGTACTGCGGGACGCGGGGTGGTCCACCTTCTGGGTGGGCAAGAACCACAACGTGCCGGTCGACGCCTGGACGATGGGGGCGTCGAAGAAGGAGTGGCCGCTCGGCATGGGCTACGACCGGTTCTACGGCTTCATCGGCGGCGAGACCAACCAGTGGTTCCCCGACCTGGCCGAGGACAACCACTACATCGATCAGCCGTACAAGCCCGAGGACGGCTACCACCTGTCCAAGGACCTGGCGGACAAGGCGCTGCAGTTCATCCGGGACGCCAAGCAGTCCGAGCCGGACAAGCCCTGGTACCTGTGGTTCTGCCCGGGAGCCAACCACGCCCCGCATCACGCCCCGCAGGACTACATCGACAAGTACAAGGGCGTGTTCGACGACGGCTATGAGGCGTACCGGGAATGGGTCCTGGCACGCATGATCGAGAAGGGCATCCTGCCCGCGGACACCGAGCTGACCGAGATCAACCCGATGACCGAGGGCACCTTCGCCCCGGCCGACGCGGTACGCCCCTGGGACTCGCTCTCCGCCGAGGAGAAGCAGCTGTTCTGCCGGATGGCCGAGGTGTACGCGGCGTTCTCGGAGTACACCGACGCGCAGGTCGGCCGGATCGTGGACTACCTCGAGGAGTCCGGGCAGCTCGACGACACGATCATCTTCTACTGCGCCGACAACGGGGCGTCCGGCGAGGGCAGCCCGAACGGCTCGGTGAACGAGGGCAAGTTCTTCAACGGCTGGCCGGACACCATGGAGGAGAACCTCAAGCACCTGAACGACCTCGGTACGCCCAACACGTACAACCACTACCCGACGGGCTGGGCGACGGCGTTCTCCACGCCGTACCGGATGTTCAAGCGCTACGTCTACCAGGGCGGGGTGTGCGACCCGCTGGTGATCCACTGGCCGGCCGGGATGAAGGCCCGCGGCGAGGTACGCCACCAGTACCACCACAGCACCGACATCGTCCCGACGATCCTCGACGTGTGCGGGTTGAGCATGCCCGACGTGGTGAACGGGGTCGAGCAGACGCCGCTGGCCGGGGTATCGATGCGGTACAGCTTCGACGGCGCCGACGCGCCCACCCACAAGGAGACGCAGTACTACGAGATGTTCGGCAACCGGGGCATCTGGCACGACGGCTGGAAGGCCGTCACCGAGCACGGGCCGACGCTCGGCAAGGGGGCGTTCGACAAGGACCGGTGGCAGCTGTTCCACACCGATGTGGATCGTTCCGAGGCGCACGACCTGGCGGCCGAGCATCCCGAGAAGGTGAAGGAACTGGCCGCCCTCTGGTTGGAGGAGGCGAAGAGGAACAACGTCCTCCCGCTCAACGACCTGGCGGTGGTCGGCAAGGATCTGCAGAAGTTCCTGGAACTGGAGTTCCACATCCCGGTGCCGCCGTCCGGCCAGTACATCTACTACCCGGGCACCAGCGAGGTTCCCGAACGGTCGGCGGCCAACGTCCACGCCGTGTCCTACAAGGTGCTCGCCGAGATCGACGTCGCCGACCACGCGGAGGGCGTCATCTTCGCCGCCGGCTCACGGTTCGGCGGGCATTCCCTGTTCATCAAGGACGGGACGCTGACGTACGCGTACAACTTCCTCGGGATCCCGCCGGAGACCAGGATCTCCGCCCCGGCGCCCGGTCCCGGCAAGCACATCGTCGGTGTCGAGTTCACCAAGGAACGCACCGGTGAGCGCATGGAGTCCTACGGCCCGTGCAAGCTCTACATCGACGATCAGGTGGTCGCCGAGCAGGAGCTCCGGACGATGACGGGCCACTTCGCGCTGTGCGGTGAGGGACTGTGCATCGGCTACGACGGCGGCGACGCGGTCAGCTCCGAGTACACGCCCCGGTTCGAGTTCACCGGGGGCGAGATCGTCAAGGTCGTCTTCGACGTCGCCGACGACGCGTACGTGGACGTCGAGCAGCATCTCGCGGCGGCGATGGCCCGAGACTGATGACGCGGCTGCACGACATCCGCCGGTCGCCGGGGCAGGTTCTGATCCCCGGCGGCCGGTTCACCATGGGCTCCGACCGGCACTATCCGGAGGAGGCCCCGGCGCATCCGGTCGAGGTCGGCCCGTTCCTGCTCGACACGCATCCGGTCACCAACGCCCAGTACGCCGAGTTCGTCGCGGCGACCGGGCACGTGACGCTCGCCGAGCGCGCGCCCGATCCGGCCGACTATCCGGGCGCGGATCCGGCGTTGCTCGTCCCCGCGTCGGCGGTGTTCACCCCGCCGGATCATCCGGTCGATCTGCGGGACGCGTACCAGTGGTGGTCACATGTGCCGGGCGCGGATTGGCGGCATCCTCGCGGCCCGCAGTCTGATCTGTCCGAACTGGATGATCATCCGGTGGTGCACCTCGCCTACGCCGACGCGGAGGCTTACGCCCAGTGGGCCGGCAAGCGGCTGCCGACCGAAGCGGAGTGGGAGTTCGCCGCGCGCGGCGGTCACGACGGCCGCGAATACGCCTGGGGTGACGAGCTGACCCCGGGCGGAGAACATCGGGCGAATGTCTGGCAGGGCGCGTTTCCGCACGTCAACGACGAGGCGGACGGCTGGTACTGGACCTCGCCGGTCGGCTCCTACCCCGCGAACGACTACGGGCTCGCCGATCTGATCGGCAACGTCTGGGAGTGGACGGCCGACTGGTGGTCGGCGCATCGACCGGCGGCGACGCCGTCGTGCTGCGGCACACCCGCGCCCCGCCACAACCCGACCGGCGGCAAGGCCGCGCTCAGCGTCGACCCGCGCGCGCCGCTCGGCGAACGCCGCCCGCGCAAGGTCATGAAGGGCGGCTCCCACCTCTGCGCGCCCAGTTACTGCCGTCGCTACCGCCCGGCCGCGCGCCTGCCCCAGACCGTCGACACCACCACCTGTCACCTCGGCTTCCGCTGCGCGGCCGACCTCGGATGACGCCGCTCTTCCCCACCCTCCGCGGCTACCGGCGGGGGTGGCTGCGCGCCGACGTCCTCGCCGGGCTCGCCGCCGGCGCCGTCGTGGTCCCGCAGGCGATGGCCTACGCCACCATCGCCGGTCTGCCGGTCCAGGTCGGTCTCTACACGTGCATGATTCCCATGCTCTTGTACGCCGTATTGGGCGGATCGAGAGTGTTGAGCACGTCCACCACCTCCACGATCGCCACGCTGACCGCGTCGACGATGGCCGCCGCCGGGGTGGCCGCGGGCTCCACGAGCGCGCTCGCGACGCTGACCGTCGAGGTCGGCCTGCTGTTGCTCGGCGGCTGGCTGCTCCGGCTGGGGGCGTTGGTGGAGAACATCTCCACCCCGGTGCTCGTCGGGGTGAAGACCGGCGTCGGGCTGGTCGTCGCGGTCGGGCAGCTGCCGAAGCTGCTGGGCCTCGACGTGTCCTTGACGGGCGGCTTCTTCGCCCAGCTCAACACGGTCGTGTCGCACCTCGGCGACGCGAACTCGACGACGATCGCCCTCTCGGCGGTCCTGCTCATCGTGCTCGTGGGGGCCGGGCGGCTGCTGCCTCGCGTACCGGCGCCGTTGGTCGCGGTGGTGCTCGCGCTGCTCGCCAGCGTCCTGCTGGATCTGCCGTCGCGAGGCGTCGCCTTGATCGCCCCCGTGCCCAGCGGTCTGCCGGTGCCGGACCTGCCCGGGTTCGCCCACTCCGCGGCGATGTTGCCGGGCGCGATCGCCATCGCCTTCATGGTGTTCATGGAAAGCCTGTCCGTCGGCCGGGCGATGCGGAAACCGAGCGAACCGGCGCTCGACAACGACCGGGAACTGCTGGCCGCCGGGGCGGCCAGCACGGCGGGCGCGTTCTTCGGCGCGATGCCGTCGGCCGGCGGCTTCTCGCAGACGGCGGTCAACGACCGGGCCGGCGCGCGTACGCAGGCCGCCCAGCTCGTGACCATCGCGCTCGCGGTGGCGGTCGCGTTGTGGCTGGCCCCGGTCCTCGACGAGCTGCCGCAGGCGGCCTTGGCCGCGATGGTCCTCGTCGCCGTGCTCGGGCTGATCAAGCCGGCCGACTTCGCCCGCCTGGCCCGCATCGACCGCATGGAGTTCTGGATCGCCGCCGCGACCGCGTTCGTCGGCCTCACCGCCGGCCTGCTCGCCGCCGTCGCGGTCGGCATCGGGGCGACTCTCATCCTCGTGTTGCGGGAGCTGAACCGGGTCACGATCGACGAGGAGAGCGCCGATCCGCTGGTGCTACGGGTCGGCTCCGGCCTCTACACCGCCAACGTCCGGGTGGCCCAGTCGCAGATCCTCGACGTCGTCGGGCGGCACCCGGGACAGCGGTCGGTGACCCTCGACATGCCCCGCCAGCGCACCTTCACCGTCACCGTGCTCGACGCGCTGCACGAACTGTCGGACCAGCTCGGGCGCGACGGAGTCGAGTTGCGGATCGCCGGCCTACCGGCGGCCGCAGTGGACGTCGCACGGCGTACCCGTTGGTGGAAGGGCTGGGAGGACGCGGGGCGGGTGGCGCCGACGGTGGCCGAGGCTACGCGGCGTCGGCCCTGAGGAAGCTGCCCGCGGAGCCGCGCGTGTGCAGCCAGGCGGGCAGGGCCGCGGTGGCCGCGACCGCTAGCAGGATGGCGAGTGACGCGGCGGCCACCCATCCCATCGGCGGCAGATTCATCTCGATGCTGACCGACCAGTAGAGGACGAGCCCGGCCGGGATGCCGAGCAGGAGACCGGGCAGCGCGGCGAGCGACTGAGCGACGCAGAGGGCCGCGACGACCTGGCCGGGCGTCGCACCGAGGGTACGCACGACGGTCAGCGTCCGCCGCGCTTGAGCCGCGGCGCTCCACCCGAGCACCAGAGTGTTCAAAATGGACAGTACGCCCAGCGCGACCGTGATGGCGAGGAGCGCGCGGCTGAGCTGAGCGGCGCGGATGTCGGCGAGCGTCGACGTGCCGAAGTCGAGTTCCTTCACCGGCACCGACCGGAAGGTCAACAGGCCGGTGATCATGGCGGCGATGGCAGCCGTGCCGAACGCGGCCGACACGGCCCGGCCGGGGCGGCGGGCGAACAGCCGTACGCCGAGCAGCAACGACGTGGGCAGGTACGCCGTCGCCGAGGTGATCCCCGACGGATGCGCCGGCGCGGACGCGGCGTCGGTCAGCGCCTGCACGGTGCTCCGCCGCGCGGCGCGGACGACCGGGCCGACGGTGCTGGACAGCGCCACGACGAGGGCGAGGATCGCCGCGGCGACGACCGTGCCCGACGCGGGCATGCTGACGCCCGTGATCAGCCCGGCGCTCGGATCGGTCAGTTCGGGTGCGGTCACGGCGCCGAGGGTCAGCCCGAGCAGCGTGGCGACAGCCGTCAGCGGAAGGTATTGGGCGAGCAGCACGGCGGCAACCGTGCTGGGAGTCGCGCCCACCGCCTTCAACAGTCCGGCGCGGCGGTTGTAGCGAGTGGCCCGGAGCGCCACCAGCGCGGCGAGCCCGACCGCCGCGGCGACGGCGAGCAGCCACCCGCCGAGGACCAACGTCGGCCCGAGGAACCGCAGCATGCGCGCGTCGTCCCCGACGGTCTGCGGCCAGGGCCGGTACTGGACCCAGGTCTCGCCGCGAAAGTCCTGAGTAGACACGAAGCGGACGAACTGCTTCGTGGCGGCCGGATCGGCGAGCTTGAGATACAGCAGGCGGACGCCGACGGCCCCGGCCGAGGCCGCCTTGGCGTCGGCGGCCGTGAGCCAGACCTTGCCGCCGTAGTCCGAAGGTCCCCGCCCTTGGGCGTTGTCGCTCCCCGGATACACCGCGTTCGCGGCGCTGATCGCGATCCCCACGACCGGCAGGCTCTTCTGGTTGATCGTGAGCACGTCGCCGACGCGTACGCCCAACGCCTGGGCGAAGCCGCGTTCGATCACCGCGCCGCCGTCCCGAACCCAGGTCCCCTCGGTGACCAGGGGCTGATCGACCGGGGCGGCCGTCGTGTCGCGTCCCTCGACCGCCGAGCGCACGTCGAAACCGCGTACGCGGATCGCCGTGGAGAAGGCGAAGTAGGGTCCGGCGTACGCGACGACGCCCGGAGCCTGCGTGAGCTTCCCGGCGAGCGGCGACTCCCCGGCCAACGTGGCGGTGACATCCGGTCCAGCGGTGGCGGCCCGCGTCTTCGCGTACGCGGTCTCCGTCGCCGTGGTCAACGCCAGGCCCAGGGTGAGCGTGGCGACCGCCACCGTGACGGCGATCAACGGAACCAGCGCCTCCCCGGGGTGACGGCGGAGGTCGCGTACGGCGAGCCGCCAGATCACCAGCAGGTGTCCCATGACGTCAGCCTTCCCAGCTCAGCAGAGTGCCGAGCGGTCCAGTACTTCTAGTCAACCCGGTGTCGCTGGTGACCATGCCGTCGCGCATCGAGACGACGCGGTCGGCGGTCGCGGCCACCCGCTCGTCGTGCGTGACCAGGACGAGGGTCTGCCCTCGCGTACGCAGGTCGGCGAAGAGCCGGAGGATCTCGTGCGTCGCGGCGCTGTCGAGGTTCCCGGTCGGCTCGTCGGCGAAGACCACCAGCGGCTCGTTCACCAGCGCCCGGGCGATGGCGACACGCTGCCGTTGCCCGCCTGACAACTCGGCCGGCAGCCGCCCGGCGCGGTCGGCGAGACCGACCCGATCGAGCAGGGCGACCGCCCGGCGCCTGGCGGTACGCGGCGAGGCCCCGGCCAGCAGCGCCGGCAGTTGGACGTTCTCCGCCGCGGTCAGCTCCTCCATCAAGTGGTACGCCTGAAAGACGAACCCGATCGCCTTGCGGCGCAGCCGCGCCAGCGCTCGCTCGCCGAAGTGATCGATCCGCCGCCCGCCGAGCCACACCTCGCCGTCGCTCGGCCGGTCCAGCCCGCCGAGCAGTTGCAGCAGGGTGGACTTGCCGCAGCCGCTCGCCCCGACGACGGCCAGCGTCTGCCCGGCCGGCACCTCCAGATCGACCTCGTCGACCGCGCGGACCAGGCTCTCGTCCTCGCCGTACACCTTGGACAGACCGATCGCGCGCACCATCGGCGCCGCGTACTCCGCCATCACTCCACCTTCCCGACACGGGCCGACCACACCCGTTCGCATACGTCCAGCCAGCGCAGATCGGCCTGCATCCGCAGCGCGACGCCCTCCAGCAGCAGCCAGGGCTCGGAATCCGACTCGTAATCGAGCGCGGCCCGTTGCACCTGCCCCAGGCCGTGCATCAGCTCCCGCCGCTGCCCCGCGACGAGCACCCGGGGATCGGCCAGTCCCGACACCGCCGCGGCCACCAGCTTCAGGTGGAACTCCGCGACATCCGGCTTGGCCCCGGCCGACTCGGCCAGCCACTCGCCGACGCGGTCACGGCCGGGCGGCGTCAACGCGTACACCTTGCGTCGTGGTCCCCGCGTCGGCTCGTCCTCGCGTTCCTGCCGCACGAGCCCGGCCCGTTCCAGCCGGGTGAGCGTCACGTAGATCTGCCCGGCGTTGAGCGTCTCGCCCACCGGCCCGAGCGCCGCCGACAGCCGCCGGCGCAGGTCGTAGCCGTGCGACGGCTCCTTCACCAGCAGCGCCAGCACCACGTCCTGCACGGATCGCCTCCTCCCGGCAGCCGCCTCCGGCCGCGTTTCCCGCGACCGCCAATGTATAGCGGTTATCTAAAGAGTCGGCAACCCGCTGCCCCGCATGACGGCAGTGGCCGGCCCCCCCGCGGGGGGGGGGCCCGGGGGGGGTTGCGTCGGACAGAGATAGGGAGAGGGGGGGGTTGGGGGAGAGGGGTTTATACAGCGGGTAGTTAA
>NZ_JBFBAZ010000086.1:0-34547 GCF_040682475.1 Hamadaea sp. NPDC051192 | reverse complement strand
ACCGGTCAACACCGCAACCAAAGTGGCCAACCTCCTCGCCGACAACCCCCACGCCGACACCACCACCGTGGCCACCCAACTCGGCATCTCCACCCTCACCGCACGCCGACACCTCGCCGCCCTGCGATGAAGCTCCTATGTGGCGTTGGCCGATGGAACACGCGACGACGCTGCGGCAGTCGAGGGAGTTGGCGATCCCGTTCCGGAATCCGTCAGCAGCATCGGGGTCGGGCAGGCCGGCCTTGCACGCCGCCTGTGCGCGTCGCCGCCATCCGCGATGGTGGCCTTAGCGGCACGCCAGGCGTCGGTTGCGCATCCCGTTTCGTAGTAGCACCAGCGTCCTTGGCTCCGGGGCAGTCCCGATGGCCGTCATGTCGGCATCGGCGGGACTAATGACTGCCACCAGCGGGGGTTCCATGCTGAAAGCCCAGCCGAGGAGAGCGCGCACGTCGCCAAGCACCCGCCCGACAAAACCACTGCCGACTCAACTGCCAAGCGGCAATCGGCCCGTGACTCGATTCGGCATCCAGGAATACCAGCCGAAATGGCTCAGCGGCCGCACGAACATCACCGAAGTGCATGGTCATCGTCTTACCAACCTCATCGGCCACAGTCTTGAGCGCCAGCCTCGGAGAGCTCGATAGGGGAGCAGGCGTGGAGCAGAGTCCCTGGCGCAACCGCATACAGGCCCAACGGCGGCACCCCATGCGCGGCCAGCAGCCACGCCAGCCGCATCGCTGACTTCAGATCCCGCGCCTGGCGGCTATCTGCCCTGGCTACACGAGAACGCATCGACGGGCGACGCCGGCCCGACTCCTGGTTTTCAACTCATCTGACACCGCTCAGAAGTCGGCCGCACCCATCTGATGCCCGGCTACGAGGGCCCGCCCGGCTGAGAACCGTCGCGGCAACCTCGTGATCGGGTCACACCGTGGCCGGGCTCTGGTCAGACGTCGTACTCGTCGGGCAGGCGTAGATTCGGACCACCGACCTCCAAGCCAAGCGAAGTGGCTCGTCCCCGGGGCTCCTCCCATTCCTCCTGCCGGCCGAGTGCGGTGAGATCGAGGTACTGGTCGCCGCTGTGGAACTCCTCGATGCCGCGGCCGCAGGTGGAGTAGGTGTGGAAGACGTCCTCGCCCACCCGCAGGAACGTGCTAATGCCCGGCATCTTCGTGCCGCGCTCGTGGTTGTGCCCAGCCGCGAGCTACGCCAGCAGACAGTCAATGCCTAGCCTGTGGAGCCGCTGGCCGTGATGCTTCGGTGAAGTGGAGGCGCCTCCAACGTAACGGCTCAGCCGCCGGGTGTTGCTGCGATGGCGTCGAGGTCGCGGACGGCGAACCGGTGGTGCTCCCACTCCTCCTCGAGGATCACGTGCAGGCACGAGCCGACGGTTTGGCGGTACTCCGGGTTGTGCGGGTTCTTGCGCGCGGCGGCCAGATCCTCCGGCGTGACGGCGGCCAGGAAATCGCGCACCATGGACACTCGGCCGGCACGGACCTCGAGCACCTCGGCGTAGGTCGGTGTGTCAGTGGTGAAGACCGACGTGTCGAAGCTGCCGTCGCTACCGGCGTCCCTCAGGCCGAGCGGATGGAACGGCTGCTCCAGCTCCAAGACTGCCCGACCGAGCCACATATCCGTCGCCAGCACCAGGTGCCGCAGCGTCTGGGCGAACGACCACTCGCCGTCGACCGAGATGTCGACGGTGCCGACCGGCATCGCCGCCGCGCGCTCGAGCGTAGCCGCCCAGGTGCGCTCGAGCGCGGCCCAGGCCGCGCGCAGGCCGTCCGGATCGGCGGCTCGCCGCTCGGCGCGACCAGGAAAGCGCCGGTTGAGCTCCGCATCGACGAACGGAGCTACGTCTACGCCGTTGACGCGTAACACGTTCCCGTTCTCGAACAGCCACGGGGCGTCGATGTCCGAGCCCGCGATGTCGACCCCGCGCATCACCACGCCGGACAGGTCGGACTCGACAAACCGCGCGCCGCTCAGGTTCACGCCCCGGAAGACCGCTTTCTGCAGGTCGTCCGAAGGACCGAAGGTCGCCATGAAACTCCTCCTTGCCGAGTACGGTCAGGACTCAGAGCATATGGAAACCCACCGACATATGTATGGTCCCCACCGCGAGGATCGCGTTCATGGGCCCTTCCCAAATCGGCGACAGCAATGCCCGACCGCACGCAGGCGGCGACGTGCTCGCCCAGCTGGGTTCTACTCCAGTCAGTACTCGTAGCTGAGGTTGGAAGCCGGGCCGCGCCCGAGGCGAATCGCACTGCCATGTTGCCGCGACGAGCGGTGATGCAGTCAACGCATGACCTGTGACAATCACGCGATGTGTCGCGTAGTCGGCCCGAGCTTCAGCCGCTACGTGACCCATGGCCGACTCGATCCGGTGCCTCTGGATGCCTGCCGGCACAGTGCCGCGATACTCCATTTCGCCGCCGGCCTGCTCAGCACCTGCGCTGACGGCCTACCCGGTGCCGTCGTTGTCGACATCGGCCGGGCCCGCAACGCCGACCGCGGTGACGAACACTGGGCCGTGGTGGAGGCGACATAGCCTCGTTCAGCACCAGCTACGCCGCAGACCCCGACCGAGTCCTCGACGTCGTACTCCGCGCGGCTGGACCGAGGCACCGCCCAGCCCACCGCAACAAGGCATTCACCCGTCCCTCCGCAGCCACCTGATGTGCCCAACAGTCCACGGCGCACGCGGGAGCGCCGCCAGCCCACCGCGGCAGGATGGCCGCGACGCGGGATCAAACGATCCTGGTCCACATGGTGACCCAGTTGAGGTCGTCCCAGGTGGTGCCGCCGTCCCAGGAGAAGCGTTGAGCCCACTGGACCTCGTCGGCGTTGAGCAGATCCCACTCGTAGCGTACGAGGATGGGCGTGCCGTCGAACTCGTCCGGGCCCTCGAAGATCCCGCGATCGCCCTCGAAACGGCCCTCGACGGGCGCGTCCAGGACCCCCGGCAGCCGAGACGACATCCACCAGATACGCCACGTCCGGGTCGACGGCACGAAAAGGCGCAAGGTCGCCCCTTCCACGGCCTGGCCGCCGGGGTGCATGATCGCGGTCTCGAAGTTGCCCAGTCCCTCCAGGATCGGGCCGCAGTCGCAAGTCGCCTCGAACTCGACCCACTCGGTGCAGGCCCGGTCGGTGACGTCGGCGAGCTTGCGGATCGCGCCATGCCACCGGCCGAAGAAGAAGTCGAAGTCGGCCCGGCCGTCGGCACCCTGTTCCACGGTGATCTGTTCGGTCATGCCCGGACGCTAACGCCACTCAGCTGACATCTTCTGTCAGGGGAACGGCGACGCCTTCTGCTGCCGACAGCCGGGGCGACCCCGCTGGGGTCGGGCGGGCAGTCATCGTGACCACTGCGGCCACCGCGATGGCGGCGGTGGTGATCGAGGTGGTCGTCGCCCAGCCGAACCACGCGACGGCTGCCGCGCCGAACATCGTTCCGAGGCTGCCGCCGACGAAGTAGGCCACCATATAAGCGCTGTTGAGTCGTGCGGGCGCGGCCGGGTTGAGGGCCAGCACCGTGCTCTGGTTGGCGACCTGGGCCGCGAAGAGTCCGGCGTCGAACAACGCGAGGCAGACCAGTGTAGCCACCGTGCTGTGGAGCATGAAGCCGCTCAGCAATGCGGCGCTGCCGGCCAGCATCAGTCCGGCCAGGATGACTTTCCGGGCACCGGCCCGGTCGGTCCAGACTCCGGCGATCTGGGTGGCGGCGATGCCGGACAGGCCGGCCAAGGCGTACAGGCCGATGCGTTCTGCGGGATAGGAGTATGGCGGCTGGGACAAGGCGACCGCCAAGCCGGCCCAGACGGCGCAGAAGCCGAAGAACCACAGAGCGCCCCTGAAGGCTGCCAACCGCAGCGCGCCGTAGCGGACGAACAGGCCGGGGAGCGTACGCAGGCCGGCCAGGTAGCTCCCGGTCACCTGGCCGTGCGCGGCGGGGAGTACGGCGAGGCAGCATGCGGCAAGTACGCCGCAGGCAACGGCGACGACGAGGAGCATGGTGCGCCAGCCCAGTTCGTCGGCCAGCCAGCCGCCGCCGATCCGGCCGGCCAGGATCCCGGCGGAGATGCCGGCGGTGACGATGCCGAGGCTGGTCGCCCGCCGGTGCGCGGGGGCGAGCCGGCCGGCGATCGAGCTCATCCCGGCACCCACCACCGAGCCGGCACCGATGAGGGCCATCAGGACGGCCAGTGGGATCACTTGCCGGACGGCGGCCGCGGCGGCCAGTGCGAGGCCCAGCACGGCGAACTGGCCGGCGAGTACGCGTGCCGGCGACCACCGGTCGACCATCGGGACCAGCGCCACCAGGCCGAGCATGTAGCCGACCGGGCCGGCGGCGAACGCGATGCCGACCACGGCGATACGCGTGTGGGTGGATGCGGCGACGTCGGCCACCGACGGCTGCAACAGGTAGATGGTCGACGTACCCAGTGCGGCGGCCACGGCCATGAACAGCACCACGACGATGGGCAGCCCGGGTTCGTTCCTGTGCTCAGTCATCGTTTCCCTCCGCTCAGTGAGGTTCGTTTTCCGAACCTCAGCGACGCTACCATGGTTCGGGTCTACTTTCCGAACTCGGAGCTAGACTGGGGAACCATGGCAGGCACGTACGAAGCGCAGAACTGCACTCTGGCCCGGGCGCTGGAGCTCATCGGCGAGCGCTGGACGCTGCTGATCATCCGTGACGCGTTCTACGGCGTCCGGCGCTTCAACCATTTCCGGGACCATCTCGACATCCCGCGGGCCGTTCTCGTCGAGCGCCTCGCGACCCTGGTCGACAACGGCGTATTCGTGCGTGCGCAGGACCCCGACCACGCCGCACGGCACCTTTACGATCTGACGCCGCTGGGCCGCGACCTCTGGCCGGCGCTGCACGCCCTGCTGTCGTGGGGCACCCGCGTGGCCGGTCCCAACCAGCTGCGTTTCGTGCACGTCGTCTGCGGCAGCGAGATCGACGACCACGGCAACTGCCCGGCCTGTCACGTCTACGCGCCCCCGACGGACATCGCCACCGAACCTCGCGACGGCAAGGCCCGTGGGCGTACGGACGCGGTCGCCATCGCCTTGCGTCAGCGGCATACGCTGCTGCAACCGCTCGATGCCGGCCTGTGATTCTGTTCCGCGACCATCCACTGTGTAGCTGACACGGCGGAGCGACCGGGCCGACGCGTAGGGACGTTCACGGACCATGATCATCTGGCGCTTGCGGGCTTAGCGGTGATGGTCTGATGTTTGGCCCAGCAGCGCTCATATCGGGCCACCAGGGCGCCAGCAGCACGAATGGCAAGATCAGCAGCCCTCTGAAGGAGTTCCTTCAGAGGGCTTTTTGATGGGTTTCCCGGCCGAGCGCTTGGTTCACATCGCCTTCGGCTGAATGGCCGTTCTTCCCGACTTTCCGCCAAAGCGCTATCTGCAGGCGTGTCGGATTCGAAGCCGACCACGACAGCGCAGCGGGCCAGGTGTGGCGTGAATCTGTGATCTGGCTTCGTCGCTGTCGTCGTTGTGTTTCGCTGAAGACAGCAGGCCCGGGGCGGGAGATGTGATGGCTGCGCTCATCGAGGACTACGAAATCACGGATGACATTCGCGGAGCGGCGAGGGTGTGCACCGCTCGGCTCGACTCCGGCGCGCGTTTCGGTACGCCGGCGAACGGAGTCGAGCCGTGAGCGATGCGACGCAGCGGCTACGCAGCCAGCAGTGGTGGGACAACCCCGCCAACCCAAAGATGACGGCGTTGTATCTCGAGCGTTATCTCAACTTCGGGCTCACCCGGGAAGAGCTGCAGTCGGGACGTCCGATCATCGGGATCGCCCAGACCGGCAGCGACCTTGTCCCCTGCAACCGGCATCACCTGCAGCTGGCCGATCGGGTACGGGCCGGCGTGCGAGACGCGGGCGGGATCCCGTTGGAGTTCCCGGTCCATCCGCTGCAGGAGACAGGTAAGCGGCCCACCGCGGCGTTGGACCGCAACCTCGCCTACCTGGGACTGGTGGAGATCCTCTACGGCTATCCGCTCGACGGGGTGGTGCTGACGACCGGCTGCGACAAGACGACGCCCGCCTGCCTGATGGCCGTAGCCACGGTGAACCTGCCGGCGATCGTACTGTCCGGCGGGCCCATGCTGAACGGGTACTCGGACGGCCGCCGGGTCGGGTCGGGGCTGGTCATCTGGGAGTCGTGGCGACTGCTGGCGGCCGGCCGCATCGACTACGCCGAGTACATGGACCGGGTGTCGCGTTCGGCGCCCAGCACCGGGCACTGCAACACCATGGGCACGGCGCTGTCGATGAACAGCATCGCCGAGGCGCTCGGCATGAGCCTGCCGGGCTGTGCGGCGATCCCCGCCCCGTATCGGGAACGGGCTCAGATGGCGTACGACACCGGTCATCGGGCGGTGGGACTGGTACGGGAGAACCTGACCCCGCGCACGATCATGACTCGGGACGCTTTCCAGAACGCGGTCATGGTCACGTCGGCGATCGCCGGATCCACCAACTGCCCCATCCATGTGAACGCCATCGCACGTCACTGCGGCATCGAGTTGACCAACGGCGACTGGGAACGCGTCGGCGGCGACATCCCGAAGCTGGTCAACTGCGCCCCGGCCGGGGAATACCTCGGTGAGGACTTCTACCACGCCGGCGGCGTACCGGCGACCATGCACGCCCTGCTGGCGGTTGGCCGGCTGCACGGCGACGCGTTGACCGTCAACGGACGGACCATCGGCGAGAACGTCGCCGACGCGGCGAGCACCAACCCGGACGTCATCGCAAGCTACGACCATCCCTTCGGCCAGCGCGGCGGGGTGCTCGTCCTGCACGGCAACCTGTTCACCTCCGCGATGATGAAGATGTCGGTGATCACCGAAGACCTCCACGCCCGCTATCTCACCAACCCGACCGTGACGTGGCGCGCCGTGGTCTTCGACGGCCCCGAGGACTACCGGAGCCGCATCGACGATCCCGAGCTGGAGATCGACGAGGACTGCATCCTGGTCGTCCGGTACGCCGGCAACATCGCCTTCCCCGGATCGGCCGAGGTCGTGAACATGCAGCCACCGACAGAGCTGATTCTGCGCGGGTTCGACGCGATCCCGACGCTGGGTGACGGGAGGCAGAGCGGCACCGCGGACGCCCCATCGATCCTCAACGTCAGCCCGGAGGCCGCCGTCGGCGGCAACCTCGCCATCCTGCGCACCGGCGACCGCATCACGCTCGACGTCCAGAACCATCGTCTCGATGTCAACCTCAGCGACGAGGAGATCGCCGAACGGTGGCGCGAGCACGTCCCGTTGACGTTCGCCCACCAGACGCCGTGGCAGGAGCTGTTCCGCACCCACACCGGGCAGATGGACACCGGCAGCTGCCTGGAGTTCGCCGTCGCGTACCAGGACATCATCGCCACGAAGGGAATCCCTCGTGACTCGCACTAACCCCGGCACGATCATGATCGCCGACTCGGACTTCGGCGACGTCGAGATCGAGCGCGCCATCGTCGAGGACGCCGGATTCCGGCTCAGCGCCCACCAGTGCAAGTCCGAGCAGGACGTCATCGCGTACGGGCAGGACGCCGACGGCATCCTCACCCAGTACGCCCACATCGGGGCCACCGCGATGGGCAACCTGCCGCGGCTGCGGGTCATCTCCCGGTACGGCACCGGTGTCGACATCGTCGACGTCGACGAAGCCACCCGTCTCGGCATACAGGTCACCAACGCGCCCAACGACTGGTGTGCCGACGAGGTCGCCGACCACGCCATCGCGCTATGGCTCACCGCCGCCCGGAAGGTCGCCGAATACAACGCGGCCACACGGCACGGCGAATGGCGCTGGCAGACGGGCGAACCGATCTGGCGGCTACGCGGTCGCGTCTTCGGCCTGCTCGGCTACGGCGCCATCGCCCGCCTCATCACCGCCCGCGCCCAAGCGTTCGGCGTCGAGGTCTGGGCCTACGACCCGTTCGTCGACGCCGACCAACTGCGCGCCGACGGGGTCCGGCAGGTTGAATTGGACGAGCTCGTCAGCCAGTCGGACTACCTCACGATCCAGGCGCCGCTCACATCGCAGACACGCCACCTGTTCGACGACACCACGCTGGCCCGGATGAAACCCACCGCCATCCTCATCAACACCGCACGCGGGCCGATCGTCGAGGACTCCGCTCTCGACCGGGCGCTGCGACGAGGCGTCATCGCCGCAGCAGCGGTCGACGACCTGGAAGAGGAACCCGCCAAGCAACGCGACTGGAAACCGAACAACCCGCTCCTGGAAAACCCCAATGTGATCGTCACTCCGCACGCGGCCTACTACTCCGAGGAATCCATTCAGGCCATTCGCACCATCGCGGCCACCGAAGCCGTCCGGGTACTCAGCGGCCAACCACCGCGCTCCCCGGTGAACCACGTCGAGCATGGAAGGACCTGAGAATATGCGCGCTCTGGCCATATTCCGCGCACAGCAGGACGTCCGCGTCATCGACGTCGCCGAGCCACCCGCGCCGACCGGGCGTCAAGCCCTGCTGCGCGTACTGGAGGTCGGCATCTGTGGCACCGACCGTGAGATCGCCGCCTTCGAGTACGGCGATCCACCCGATGGATCGGACTACTTGATCCTCGGCCACGAGGCCGTGGCCGAGGTGTTGGAGACCGGCCCAGACGTCACCGAACTCCAGGTCGGCGACCTGGTCGTCCCCACCGTGCGCCGGCCATGCCCCGATCCCGGCTGCCGCACGTGCCGGATCGGCCGGCAGGACTTCTGCACCACCGGCGCGTTCACCGAGCGCGGCATCAAACAAGCCCACGGCTTCCTCACCGAACTCGTCCTCGAAGACGAGCAGAACCTCGTCACCGTGCCGCCGCAACTCACCGACGTCGCAACTCTCATCGAGCCGCTGTCCATCGCTGCCAAGGCCGCCGAACAGGCCCAGGCCATCCAGCAGCGCCTGCCCTGGCAGCCGGACAAGCCCCGAACCCTCGTGCTGGGCGCAGGCCCGATCGGCATGCTCGGCGCCATCGCGATGACCGTGACCCGGTTCGACACGGTCGTCTACTCGCGCGAACCCGCCGACAGCCCTCGCGCCGACAAGGTCCGCGAACTGGGCGCGTCGTACCTGTCCACGGAGCAGACCCCGATGGACAAGATCAATAGCGTCACCGGCGCCATCGACGTCATCTACGAAGCCGTCGGCGTCCCGGCCGTGGCCTTCAACGCCACTCAGGCGCTCGCGCCCAACGGCCTGCTCATCCTCACCGGCATTCCCGCGCTGAACGAGCCCGCCACGCTGCCCATCGACCGGATCATGAAAGACATCGTCCTCAACAATCAGGTCATCGTAGGCACGGTCAACGCCGGCCGGTCAGCGTTCGAACTGTCCGTGCAGAAGCTCGAACAAGCGATGTACCTGATCCCGCACAGCGTCCGGGCGATCATCACCAATCGGGTGCCGCTCGACGCTGCCCCGGAGATCCTCCGGCAGCCGCACGGAGTCAAAGACGTCATCCGCATCCACGACTGAGGGAAACGCTGCACGGACTGGACCGTCTCTCGGCCCACATGCGCCCGACAGTTTCCGACAACGACCATCCACTCGCTGGCAGTCATCGGCGCGACGACGCATCCTCGGTGGGGTGGACCCTATCGTCTTGGATCGGCGCTTCCGGGTCTGGCGCTACGGCGTCGGGCACTCGCAACTGCTCCTGCGCAGCCCTGCCGACAGGGACGAACCGGAGTCCGTGCACGTGCTGTTCGAGGGCGTATGCGCGGTCAAGCTGCGCACATCCTACCATCCGCTGACGCTCCAGCGGGCGGGTGGCGAAGAACGCGAGCGCATCCTCGCCTTCACCGAAGTCCCGGAGAAGCTCCACGCACGGATGCTGTGCTGGACGTTGCCTAACGAAGATGAGGGCTTCATCGTGTGCGGCAGAGCCACCGTGCTCGCCACATCAGGCTCTGACATAGATGCGGCGTGGCCACCGGGCGCACGCGTGCTGTACCGGTTCTCTCCTGGTGTGGACTTCCCATCGACAAGTTGATCGATCTGGCGTCAGAGGCAGCCGATGGGGTCAGCGACATGTGATCACCTCGTCCGTCGCGGCGGTGATGTCCGGGGAAGGCGCATCGCCCGGCACGAAGTCCGAGGTTCGGGCGACGATGCGCTGGTCGTGAGATGCCCCTTCGACGAATACCCTTGGCATCGGCGATGGTCGAGCGTCGCCTCGGAGGTAGCGAGGTGACGTTCGTAGTCGCGGGCCAGCCTGCGGTGGGCGGCCGGCCATGCCAGGGATCTCTCGACCACCCAGCGGCGAGAGGGACCGCGAATCCCTTCTGATGGGGGGCCTTGCGGACGATCTCCAGCGCGGTACGCACGACGCGCTGGCACCAATTGACCAGCACGCAGGCAAGGCCCGCGTCGGCGTAGACGAACCGCGCCCGGTGAAAAAGTACGCGCCTTTGACGCTACGGGAGTCGAGATGATCCCGGCTGATGGCTACTCGCTGCGGCCGTGAGCGGCGCGGACCCACCCGCCGAAGTGCCTGGACGCTGAAAGAATTGCGGGTGTGACTCGGGGCAACCCCCAGGCATTCAAAGATCGACCGCTCGCTCGCGGCAACGCCTTCGTGCCGCACCCAGGCCGACATCATCGTCCGTGAACGCCTCACCGGCTTGACACATCGCGATCCAGAAAGCCTTGTTCTCCTTCCAGCGGACGCTGCCCAGGCTCTCCATTTGAAGGAACGCGTTCTTCAAGCGTCCCGTTCGCAGGTCCTTCCACAACGTCACCGCGTAGCCGCCTGGAACCCCTTCGATAGTGGTGAGGACGACGCGCAAGCGGGCCGCGATCTCCTGCTGGTCCTTACTGAGCGTCGCATCCGGCTCGAAGTAGCCGTGCACGGCAAGCACGTCCGCCGCTTCGGCCTCCTCGCCCGGCTCAATCGCATCCCACAGCCCTTCGAATGCCTCAAGGCGCCTTTGAGCATCCGCTCGTGGCGATCCGGCAGCAACGCATACGGCGACGGCGGCCTCGGCGGGACCAACCCCAGCAAAGAGGAGCTTCACGAAGGCATCAGGCGCTGCGACTCCCGACGCCAGTTGCTCACGCGCCGTATGCTCCAGCAGCTCATCGCCCGACGACGCCGACATGTCAGACATCATCTCGCACCATCCATAAGCTTCGGGAACGCAGGGCAACCGCGAGACTTCTCAAACACGCGCTCAGTGAGACCTCGCCTCAAATCGAGTCCCAAAGATCCGACGAAAAGCGTGCCCTGCTATCAGCTCTCACCCTCCGTTCCGAACCCCAACAAGGACTGCCTGCGTGCACTGGCCTCGCTGTTGCGCGCTGCAGGCAAGGCCGTATCGCGACGGGTCGGTCCGCGAGCGAGCGTTTCCGCTCGGACTGCCCATTATCCATGCTGGCGAGGGCCCACCACGTGAGCGGAGGCTGGCTGTCGTCGCATCGCCAGTCCTCAATTGTGCGTACTTGACGTGCCACTCTGCCCGCGAACAAGATCGTCGCATTCGAACTGTTCGATCAAATGCGCGGATTGGTGAGGGCATACCCAACGTCATAGCCGACCGCGCTAACCCCTGTGAGGAGATGCGATGCGGACAAGGAAGCCCGTGACGGTCGCACGGTCGGCCATCGGAGCTGCTCTCATGCTGGGCGCGTTCGTGCTGATGCCGGCGCAGCCCGCAGCGGCGCAGGTCGGGGCGATGATTCAGCCGGTCAGCGGCCGGGTCACCGGTGTGCTGTCGAACAGATGCGGCAGTATCGACAGCGACCACTACGGCATCGACATCGCCGGCAACGGCGGTACGGCGATCGGCGCGGCGTACGCGGGCACGGTGACCTTCGCCGGGTACACCTCCGGCGGCGGCAACAGCGTGACCCTCTCCCACGCGAGTGGCTATGTCACCAAGTACCTGCACATGGTGCAGGCCCCGTCGGTCTCGGTGGGTCAGTCGGTGGGACGCGGCCAGACGCTCGGCTTCGTGGGCAGCACTGGCAACTCCACCGGCCCGCACCTGCATTTCGAAGTCTGGCGCAACGGCGGCCTGTACAGCGCCATTGCCGGGGCGTACACGTGCAGCGGCTCGGTCACCAAGGGCGCGGCCATCAACATCGATTTCGCCGGCCTGCCGGTGCCGGTGCAGGTCGAGGATGACCACGTCTCCGACTTCAGCGGCGATGGCGCTGCCGATGTGCTGGGCGTCGATGCGTCCGGCGTCTTCTGGTACTACCCGCACAACGGCGCTGGGCTTTCCTCGCCCGTGCGGATCGGTCAGGGCTGGGGCGGGTTCAAGCATGTCATGGCCGCTGACTGGAGCGGAGACGGCGCTGCCGACGTCCTCGGCGTCGACTCCGGCGGCTACCTGCGCTACTACGCCAACAACGCGCAGCAGCTGTCGCCTGGGGTGCAGATCGGGCAGGGTTGGGGCGGGTTCAAGCATGTCATCGCCGCCGACTTCAGCGCCGACACGAAGGCCGACGTGATGGCCGTCGACGCCAACGGCTACCTGTGGTACTACCCCCACAGCGGCACTGGTTTCGGCACTCCGGTCCAGGTCGGCCAGGGCTGGGCCACGTTCAAGCACGTCTCGGGAGCCGACTGGAACCACGATGGACGCGCCGACATCATCGGCGTCGATTCCGGCGGCTACCTGTGGGTCTACCCGTACACCGCCAGCGGATTCGGCACTCCCGTTCAGATCGGCCACGGCTGGGGAGCGTTCAAGGAGGTGTTCGCCGCGGACTGGAGCGGTGACGGTTCCGCCGACGTGCTTGGCGTCGACGCCTCCGGCGACCTGTGGTACTACCCGCACAACGGCAGCGGGCTCTCCACGCCGGTGCAGATCGGCAACGGCTGGGGCACCTTCACCTTCGTCTTGTGACGGACGGAGGCCGGCCTGAAGGTCCGGAATAAAGTCAGCGGCCCACTGAGAAGAACCCTCAGTGGGCCGCAATTGATCAGGCGGCGGCTTCTGCCGCTTCCTGGAAGTCGACGATGGCGCCGCCGTGGTCTCTCGCCCAGGCCGTCAGGACCTCGATGGGTTCGATGAGGGTCCGGCCGAGGTCGGTGAGGCGGTACTCGATCTGCCGTGGCGCTTCGGTGTGGCGGTCGACCAGGCCGTACTCCTGGAGTCGGCGCAGCGTCTGGGTGAGGACCTTGCGCGAGACGCCGCCGATGAGATTGCCCAGCTCGCCGTGCCTGCGCGGCTGCTGGCTGAGCCCGAACAGCACCAGCACGGCCCACTTGTCGGAGAGGATCTCGACTGCCAGGCGGGTGGGGCAGTCGGCGAGGAAGGTCGGCCCGGCCGCGTTCTGCATGATTTCGAAGGTACCAAGAGGTAACGCACGGCTCCGTAGCGTCGTCGGTGAGAAGACCAGCACAGTTACGGAGGAGTCACCATGCCACGAGTCGTCGTGTTCGACGAGTTCGGCGGTCCGGAGGTCATGCACGTCGTCGAGGAGCCGGTCGTCGATCCCGCAGCCGGCGAGGTACGCGTCAGGATCGAAGCGTTCGCCGTCAACCCGCTCGACCTGATGATGCGTTCCGGCGCCTTGCCTGCACCCATCTCCCTGCCTGGCGCCCGTCTCGGCGTCGAAGGGACCGGCGTCGTCGACGCCGTCGGTCCCGGGGTCAGCGGGCTGGCGATCGACGACCCCGTCATCCTCACCGCGATTCCGGACGCCAGTGTCCGGGGTAGCTATGCCGAATACACGACGCTGCCGGCCAGCCGGGTCATCCCCCGGCCGGCGGGGCTCGACGTCACGGAGGCCGCGGCGATCTGGGTCGGGTTCTCCACCGCGTACGGCGCTCTCGTCGAGAAGGCGGGGATGCGGCCCGGTGATCACGTCCTGATCAGTGCCGCGTCCGGCAGCGTGGGCCGGGCGGCGATGCAGATCGCCCGTCAGGTCGGCGCGGTGCCCATCGCCGTCACGCGGCGCGCTGCGAAGACCGACGACCTGCTCGCCGCCGGGGCGGCCGCGGTGATCGCCACCGACGGCATGGCCATCGTCGAAGCGGTCCGCGACCACACCGGCGGGAGGGGCGTCGACATCGTGCTCGACCTTGTCACGGGCCCGGGCCAGCAGGAACTCGTCCAGGCGGCCCGCCCGGGCGCGACGCTGGTCGCGGCCGGCTTCCTGGACCCCCGGCCCACGCCCTCGCCGGCAGGAGAGCCCATCACCATCTTCAGCTACCGCAGCTTCGAACACACCCTCGACGCCGCCGTGGTCAAGCGCATGGCGGCCTTCCTGAACGCCGGGGTCCGGAACGGTTCGCTGCGGCCCACCGTCGACACGGTGTTCGCTCTGGACGATGTCGTCGAGGCACATCGCCACCTCGAGAAAGGGCTCCACGGCGGGAAGAAGGTCGTCGTCGCGGTCTCCGAAATGGATCAGTAGGTGCGACCGAACCAGGCGTTGACCGCGTCATGCAGGGCCGGTGGCTCCAGGTCTTCGCCGGGGGACGCAGCCCAGGCGACCACTCCGTCCGGGCGCAGCAGGACGGCCGCCAGTTTCTCGTCGGACGACACCTCGGCCATAACGACCCTGACGCGTTCGCCGAGGTCGAGGTTGCCGGCCTGGGGATGCAGCAGCAGCGGCCGGCCATCGGTGGTGAACTGCTCCAACGGGCTGTCGTTGACGGTCAGCGGAGGGCAGTGCGTTCCGACGATCGGGTGCGCGGCGCAGCCTGGCACGGCGTACCGGTGGGTGATCCCGGACAGCATGCGCGCGAGGCGCTGGTTGACCTCGGGCAGGTCCATGAGATCGCTCATGATGTCCCGCAGGGCGTCGACGTGCGGCCCGGGAGCCAGCAGTGCCGATTGCGCGCGGGTGTTGTGCAGAACGGCCGCACCGACGGGATGCCGTTCGCTCGTGTAGGTGGCCAGGAGGTCGTGTGGTGCGAGTCCGCGGATGGTGGCGCCGAGCTTCCAGCCGAGGTTCATCGCGTCCATGAGGCCGAGGTTGAGACCCTGGCCGCCGTTGGGCGAGTGGACATGGGCGGCGTCGCCTGCCAGCAGCGTCCGCCCGAGCTGGTAGGCGTCGGCCTGGCGGGCTTGATCGGTGAAGCGCAGGCCTCCGTGGAAGGTGTCGATGGTGATGTCCACTGCGGCGACACGGCGGACGCTGTCGCGGATCTCGTTGGAGGACAGTGGCGCCGATCGGTCATAGGCGGCGTCGGCGAAGTCGAAGGTCGCGATCATGCCGTCGTCGTGGAACAGAGTGCCCGCCGGTAGGCGGCCCGGTGGCGGGAGCTGGTCGCGGCCGGAGACTTCGGCGTGGGCGTACCGGACGGTCATCAGCGGCGCGGTGCCGGGGAAGCCGAACCCGGCGAGCTTGCGCACGGTGCTGTAGCCGCCGTCGCAGCCGACCACGTAGCCGGCGGTGATCTGCCGGGGGCCGGTGGGCGTATCGAGGTCGAGCGTGACCGCGTCGCCGTCGTCGTGCCAGCCGGTGACGTCGAAGCCGTAGTGAACGTCGACGCCCAGGTCAGCGAGGTGATGGCGGAGGACCTTCTCCAGCGCCGGCTGGCCGATCAGCGCGCCGCGACGGCCGGGATCGGCCGCCTCGGGGTCGATCTTGTGGATCCAGGCGAAGTGGGTCTTGGTGGTGCCGTGGTCCTCGGCGAGGGCGGCGAGCCCCTTCGCATGCTCACGGTCCAGCTCCGGCCCGAGGCCACGGCGGCGCAGTGCCTCGGCGGCCAGCACGCCGATGCCGCGCGCCTTGGGCTGCTCACTCGGCGCCGGCAGGCGCTCCAGCACGATCGGGCGTACGCCGGCGAGGCAGAGTTCGGCGCCCAGGAGCAGCCCGACCGGACCGGCTCCGACGATCACGACATCGGTGTCCATTGTTCCTCCCAACTAAGACGAGACCGTCTCGTCTCGTCTTACGATAACGAGACGAGACGGTCTCGTCTAGGGTCGGGTATCGTGACCACTGTGACCGGCATACCGTCAGCGCAGAAGCGCCAAGCGATCCTCGACGCCGCCATCGAGGCGTTCCTGCGCTCGGGATACGGCGCGAGCGTCGACGACATCGCGGCCACGGCCGGCGTCGGCAAGCAGACGGTCTACCGGCACTTCGGCGACAAACAAGCCCTGTTCATCGCCGCCCTGGCCGCCGCGCGAGACACCGTCGGCCAAGCGGCGGCCCGGCCCGCACCGGACACCGGCGATCCCCTTGACGATCTGACTCGCCTGGGCGAACGCATCCTCGCATCCGCCCTCTCGCCGACACTCGCAGCCTTACATCGGCTGACCATCGCCGAGGTGGTCAACCACCCGGAACTCGGCCGACACTGGGGCGACAGCGCCGCCCCACAGCTGGACGACGAGCTCACGGCGTACTTGCGGCGCTGCGGTGAAGCAGGCACCCTGCACGTGCCCGACCCGGCCCGGGCCGCCCGGCAATTCGCGTACCTGCTGATCACCGAGGGGCGGGTCGCCAGCGCTTACGGAACACGCCCACTGACGGCCCGGCGGCGCAAGGCCATCGCCGAGGACACCGCCGACCTCATCGTGCGCGCGCACCGCCAGACCTAAACCCAGCCCCCACCTGTACGCGAGCCAGGTGCGGTCGCCTCACTCGCGTACGCCGATCGCGTCGATAGGCGTGGACGCATGGCGATGCGGGCTGACGTCAGGACGGCCGTCCAGCCGAGCAGCGCCGACACTGCGACGATCGCCAGGTACGCCAGCGGCGGGACGGTCGGGGTCAGCGTCCTGGTCAGGGCGATGCTGGTGCCGATCAGGGACGGGACTGCGGCCAGCGTACCGAGGAGCACGGCAGCGGCCACGATGATCCGCGTCTCGCCGCGCATCATGGCGAACACCTGCCGCCGCGTAGCGCCGACGAGCTGGAGCAGCGCGTATTCGCGGAAGCGGGCGGCCGTCGCCATCACGAGGGTGTTCACCACGGCGATCGCGAGGTAGCCGAGCAGGACCGCGTTGAGGATGAGGCCGACCGCCGACTCGCCCGCGGTCGCATCGCTTTGAGCGGCCACGAACGACTCACGGCTGTCGACGCGGACGGTCGGCATACGCGCGACGGCGGACCGCATCGCGGCGGCGAGCGTACCCGTGTCTGCTCCCTGGACTGCTGTGACCAGCAGCGCGAGGTCCAGGCGGTCGGTGGTGTGGTCGAGGACGAGGTCGTGCGGCAGCGTGACGTCGCCGACGCCGAGTCCTCGTTCGTAGACCGCGACCACGGTGGGCCGGATCGGCGTGCCGTCGCCCAGGTGGAGGTCGACGGCGTCGCCGAGCCGAGCCCCCAGGGTGCCCGCCGCGATCCGGCTCAAGGCGACCGTGTCGCCGCGCAGCTTCGTGATGTCGCCGTCGAGGACTGCGAGATCCATGGTTTCGGTGAGCCGATCGCCGCTGACCCCCTGGGCCGCGTACGCCCGGATCTGCGGGCCGTCGGACTCGCCGAAGGTCGCCAGAACCCTGGTACGCACCACCGGCGTCACCGCCGAAACGCCCGGCACGGCCCGGAGCAGGTCCGCCACATCGGGCGAGACGCCGGCGGAGGTGGACGTGACGACATAGGTCGCGCGCAGGCTGTCCGCGGCCTGGTCCTGCGCGGCCGATTGCGCGGTCGTGGCGCTGAAGAGCTGCCCGGCAGCCAGGGTGATGCCCATGATCAGCGGAGTGGTCGCCGCGGCCAGCCTGCGCGAGTTGGCCCGGGCGTTCGCGGTCGCGAGGAATCCCCCGACACCGGACCGGCGGTTCAGCCAGGGACCGAGCACGAAGACGGCGGCACGCAGCAACCACGGGCCTAGCAGCCCGACCGCGAACAGGAGCAGGAACGCCGAGAACGCGGCGATCTCGGCGGCCCCGTCGCCGGCCAGCCGCCAGGGCAGCACGAACCCGGCGGCCAGACCGGCGGGGATCAGCAGGAAGCCGCTGGTCAGCCGGAGCCAGCCGAGCCTGCGTGGCTCCACAGTGGCCTCGCCGAGCGCGTCCATCGGCCGGAGCCGGGCCACCCGCCGCGCTGCCAGCCGGCCGCCCAGGCGAGCGCCGATCAGGCACAGTGCCGTCGCCGCGAGGAGGGGCAGCGGGCTGATCGACAGGTGGAAGTCGGCCGGAACCGCGCCGACCAGCACGAAGGCTTCGCGGAAGAGGAAGCTCAGCCCGATGCCAGGAAGCACGCCGAGCACGGCACCGAAGGTCGCCACGACCGTGGTCTCGGCGGCGATCATGGCCAGCACCTGCTTCGGGGTGGCGCCGATCGCCCGGAGCAGCGCCAGTTCCCGCAGCCGCTGCCGAACCGTCAGGGCGAGGGTGCTCGCCACGACGATCATGATCACCACGACCATGCTGCCGCCGAAGGCGAGCGACAGCTCGCTGAGGAACGACCGCGTACTGCCGAGGTCGAGGAACTCGGCTTCGCTGCGTTCCCGGCCGGTGTAGCCGACCGTGCCGGCGACCGCCGCTTCGATGGCGTCGGACAGTTCGTCGGGACTGACCCCGGGCGCGGCCAGTACGCCGATCGCGTCGATCCGGTCGGGTTGGCCGGTCAGTTCCCGGGCACGGTCGTCGGTGAAGAACAGCGCCGACTGCCGGACGAGGTCGCCGCCGGGCAGCCGCACGATGCCCGTCACGCGGTAGGTGGCGGTGTTCGTACCGACCGCGAGCCGAACGGACGAGCCCACAGTGACGCCAGCCCGTTCGGCCAGCGCGGAATCCAGGACGACCTCGTCCGGCCCGGCCGGCGGCTGGCCGGCGTTCAGGGTGAACGCGCCGAGCGCGGTGGACTGCCAGCCGTGCCCCAGCATCCGGGTGCCGCCCGGCCCGGCGAGCACGTCGCCGCCGTCCGTGACGAGACTGACCGGGACGTCGACGTCGGCGATCGCCCTCCGGACACCCGGTACGCGCGCGACCTCGTCGACGCGCTCGGCCGGCAGGGTCGCTCGTTCGGCGTACCGGGGGTCGACGTCGTCGTTCACCGGCAGCGCCTGCGGAGCACCGACTATGACGTCGGCTGCCTGATACCGCTCGGTGAGCACGCCCGAGCGTTCGCTGCTTTCCAGCAGGATCCCGCATGCGGTGATCACCGCCGAGCCGAACAGCACCGCGACGAAGGCGGCGACGAATCCGCCTCTGCGTCCGTTGATCGTGCTCCAGGCCAGCGCGAGCGTGCGCCGCGACAGCGCGCGGCGGCTCACGACCGCCCCAGCTGGGTCATGTGCTCGGCGATCTGCTCGGCCGCCGGCCGGGTCAGCTCACCGGCGAGCCGGCCGTCGGCCAGGAACATCACCGTGTCGGCCTGCGCGGCCGCGACCGGATCATGCGTCACCATCAGGACGGTCTGCCCGAGGTCGTCGACGATCCTGCGCAGCAGCGCCAGGACCTGGCGGCCGTTGTGGCTGTCCAGCGCGCCGGTCGGCTCGTCGGCGCAGACCAGATCCGGCTGGTTGACCAGCGCCCGGGCGATGGCGACCCGCTGTTGCTGGCCGCCGGAAAGCTGGCTCGGCCGGCGGTCGCGATGCTCGCTGAGCCCGACCGCGGAAAGGACGCTCGACAGGCGCTCCGGGTCGACCGGCTGCTCGGCCAGCCGGACCGGCAACGTCACGTTGTCCGCCACGGTCAGTGCCGCGAGCAGGTTGTAGGCCTGGAAGACGAACCCGATGCGGTCGCGCCGCAGTTGGGTCAGCTCGGTCTCGGACCTGCCGGACAGCTCGACGTCGCCCAGCACGATCCGGCCCGACGTCGGGCGATCCAACCCGGCCGTGCAGTTCAGGAAGGTGCTCTTGCCGGACCCGGACGGGCCCATGACGGCGGTGAACGTTCCCCGCCGGAATCCGGCGGTCACGTCGTCGAGCGCGCGTACCTGGTTCTTGCCGGACCCGTACACCTTCGACACCGACTCCAGCCGCACCGCGTACGCCTGCGCCTGGTGGGCGGCTGTGTTTTCGCTGGTCAACCTCATGCGTACGACGCTAGATTTCGCGTCGACGGATACCGATACCCTCAGCCGCCCGATGTGAGGTACAGCTGGCTGTAGTGCCGAAGCCGGTGCCCGCCGGGCAGACTGGGCGCCGTGCCAGCGACAGCAGCGGCCACGTCGGGCCGGCGATGGGTGCAGGTACGCCGAAGCGGCGTCTACCTGCTCGGCAGGCTGGCCACCGGCGTCGTCACGCTGCTCGCCTTGCCGCTGCTGTGCTATCCCAAGTACGCCCGCCGGTGGGCGAACTGGCACCGCGACCGCGCCGGCCGGCTCCTCGGCGTACCGGTGGTGGCCCGGCCGGAGGTGGGCACGACTGGACGCCGAGGCTGGGCCGACGCGGCGACGCCCCGCGACCTGCTGTGGCTGCCGGTGAACGCCATCCTCGGGGTGACGCTGGGCCTGCTCGTGCTGCTGTGCGTGGGTAACCTGCTGCCTGCCGCGGTCGCCACGCCGCTGTGGTGGGCGTTCGCGCCGGCGGATCGGCCACGGCTGTTCATCGACGTTCCGGTGAACGACTGGACGACGGCTCTCACACTCGGCCCGCTCCAGCTCCTTCTGCTCACCGCGTTGGCGTACGCGGGATTCCCGACGATCGCGCGTACCCATGCCCGGATCTGCCTCAAGGCGCTGTCGCCGTCGGCGACCGAACAGCTCACCGACCGGGTCGCCGTGCTGACGCGTACCAGAGCAGAAGTGCTGGACGCCCACGGAGCCGAACTGCGCCGGATCGAGCGAGACCTACACGATGGCACGCAGGCGCGACTCGTAGCCATCGCGATGCGCCTTGCCGTGGCCCGCCAGGCGTTCGCCGACGATCCGCGCGACGAGCAGTTCGTAGCGGGACTCCTCCGCGAGGCGCATGAGGGCGCGGAGGCGGCGATGACCGAGCTACGCGAGGTCATCCGGACCGTCTACCCGCCGATCCTCGCCGACCGGGGCCTGGCCGGCGCGCTGACCGCCGTGACCACCCAGTGTGGCGTGCCGACGCGGCTGGACCTGGGCGACCTCGGCCGGGTGCCGGCGGCGGTGGAGGCCGTCGTCTACTTCGCCGTCGCCGAGGCGCTCACCAACGTCGCCAAGCACAGTCACGCGACCTCGGCCGTGGTCAGGGCGCGCCGCACCGGGGTCGGGCTGTCGGTGGTGATCACCGATGACGGCGCGGGTGGCGCCGACGAACGGCTGGGCACCGGTCTGGCCGGGATCCGCCGACGGGTGCTCGCACTCGACGGCGTCGTCGACCTCGACAGCCCGGCCGGCGGGCCGACGACCATCACCCTGGAGCTGCCATGCGGGTAGTCATCGCCGAAGACAACGTGTTGCTGTCGACCGGACTGGAGCTGATGCTCAATCGCGCCGGATTCGATGTCGCCGCTATCGCGGTTGACGCGGCGGGTTTCCTCACCGCAGTGGATGAGCATCACCCAGACGTCACCATCGTCGACGTACGGCTGCCCCCGTCGTTTCGGGACGAGGGAATCCGCGCCGCCTTGCAGGCCCGGCGGGAGCACCCCGGGCTGCCGGTCCTCGTGCTGTCGCAATACGTCGAGCGGCAGTACGCCGCCGAACTGCTGTCCAGCGCGGCAGGCGGCGTCGGCTACCTCCTCAAAGACCGCGTCAGCCGGGTGGACGAGTTCGTCGACGCGCTCCGCCGCGTAGCGGCCGGGGGCACCGCGATGGACACCGAGGTCATCGCGCAACTGTTCGCCCACCGCGCCGACCCGATCGCCGCCCTCACGCCCCGCGAACGCGAGGTGCTCGCACTGATGGCGCAGGGGCACGACAACAACACCATCGCGCAGCGGCTCGTCATCACCGACAACGCCGTGCACAAACACGTCGGCAACATCTTCGCCAAACTCGGCCTCGCCGTCACCGACAGCGGCCACCGGCGGGTGCTGGCGGTGCTCGCCTTCCTCAACGGATGACAGGAACGGCCGACGCGGAACTTCCCCGCAGCGCCGGCCGCCCGGTCGGGTGACGACAGGATCAGGGCTTCACTCCGCTGAGGTAGGAGTTGATCCAGGCGATCTCGGTGGCGTTGAAAACGTCCGGCTGCCCAGCGGTCTGGTCGGAGTTGATGACCCGCTTGAGCAGGTTGTAGTGCTGCATGTTGGTGACGCCGACGAGTCCCTTGCCGGGCAGCGCGAGGTAGCCGGTGCCGCCGGTGCTCCAGATCAGATACATGTTCCCGTCCTTCGATTTGATGATCTCTGGCTGTGTCGTCGAGCCGACGAACTTGGTGAAGTCGACGCGATTCCCGGCCGCGTCGACGCCGTGGATGTGCAGGTGGATGTCGCCGCCATAGTCGCCATCCCCCGGGCTCGCCGACGCGCCCGAGTAGCCGACGATCGCGCCCTGGCCGTAGTGGCCGTTCGGGCGCACCGAGGCCTGGTGCTGGAACACCACACCGACGATCGGGCCGTTCGCTTCATAGCTCGAGCCGTTCATGAGCGTGCCCGACTTGGGCAGCACCCGGTTGAACGGAGTGTCGAGCCAGAGGACCGAGCGCCGCCCGCCGGAGTCGACCCACCCGCGATATTCGAGAGTGCCCGAAGCCGGCGCGGGCAGCGCCGTGTTGTAGCTCAGCGGGTAGTCCGTGCCGCCCGCCGAATAGCTCGCGTGGTCCTCCCACGAGCCGGTCACCGGCCACCCCGCGAACGGGTTGTTCAGCGTCTCGGCCGCGTAGGCAGCCGTCGGCCCCAATATCTGATCGGCGGCGATCGGCCCCAGCGCCGCCGCGAGGACTGAGGCGAACATCAGCCGGCGGCGCGAGACGCCCGCATCGTCACCCGGCGATGGGGGGTCGCCCAGTAGATCCGTCATGGCGCCAAGCTAGGCCGCGCTGCGATCGTTGTGACCCAACGATTCCGCAGACTTCGCACCGACGACGCCGATCCCGGCGGACGGCGTCGCTACGTCACCGAGCAGACCGTCTCGGAGGGCTGATCCGCCACCAATCGGCGGTGTCGGCGACGTCCTGCGACCAGAACTCCAGCAGGTCGCCCGGAGCCAGGCCCAGCGCGCGCTCGATCTCGGCAGCCGTCAGGCTGCGCAGCGATTCCGACAGCGAACGGGTGAGGTCCTGCCAATAGCCCCGCAGCGTGGACTCGCTGACGAACAGCTGCTTGGCGACCTGAGCGTAGGTGAGGCCACGAGCCCGGCCGTGCAGGATCTGACGCTGCCGTTCGCTGAGCATGGTGATGCAGTCCCGGCGGACCAGGACCTCCAGAATGCCGACCACGGACTGCGGCACGACCGTGCCGCCGGCGGCGACCTCGAGGAACGACTGCTGCGCCCGGTCGGTCGGCAGCGCCTTGGACACGACACCGCTCGCGCCCGCGGCGATGCACGCGGCCAGGACGAACCGGCGCTCCTCCTGGCTGTAGACGCAGATGCGATAACCGTGAGCAGTCAGGGCACGAATCGCGGCGATGCCCTGCCGGACGTCGGGCTGCTGCTCGAGGTTGACCAGGTGCAGGTCGAGGAGTACCAGGTCCACCGTGGGAGCTGACGCCAGGAGATCCTCCACCGTCGCAGTGGCCAACACGACCTCGAGGTCCGGCATCAGCAGCCCCAGCGACGCGCGGATCAGCGACGCGTCGTCGACGACCGCGACCGTAGGCCTCACCGCGCGCCGGCCAGCCGGTCGCCGCCGTCACCCCGATCCGGCTGACTGCGTGACCCGCTGATGGTCACGGTCGTCCCTTCGCCGGGTGCGGACGCGATCGCGACGTCGAGCCCACGGGACTGCAGCTCACCGATCACGACGTCACGCAATCCGACCCCGGGGGCCACCGACGCCGGCTCGTAACCGACGCCGTCGTCGCTGACGGTCAACGCCCACCGCCCGTGAGGATCCTCGTCCAGATGCACCACGACATTGTGCGCCCGCGCGTGCGCGCGGACGTTGAGCAGCAAGCTCTCCAGCGCATTTTCGACCGCCTCCGCGTCCTCCGTCGGCAGCCGCACAGTCGCGCCCAGGTCCAGCAGAGTGTCGGCATGCAGATCGGCGAAACGATCACACATGCGCTCCACCAGCGGAGCGAGCGTGACCTGGCCGCCACCGTCCGCCTCGTACGCCGGGCTGGGGCGCCCCCGCAGATAGGCGCGCATCCGCTGCACCTCGACCTCGGCGAGGTCGGCCAGACCCGAGCGCGGCTCGCCGGGGCTCGAGCTCGCCAGCAGTTGCATGACCGCCACCCCGTTGTGCATCAGCACCCGGGCACGGCGTTCCTCCTCGACACGAGCCAACTCCGCGACCAGTGCACGGGAGGAATCGGCATCGTGCGCGATGCGGCGGATGTAGTTGAACAACATGCGGGCCACCACCGCGTACACGACGTAGGTCAGCTCGTTGCCGATCGCGGTCGTGGCCATCCCGGCACCGGCGTCGCCGAGGTACACCAGGTAGCAGATGACCACGCCGAGCAGGCTGCCGGCCCAGAGGACGAGGCTGCGTACACCGCTGGCCGTGAGGATCACCGACAACGCGTACCCGGGCTGGTAGGCGACCCACGTGCCGAAGCGCTCCCCCGCCACCAGGACCTGCGGCGCGAGCACCAGCAGCGCGCAGGCCAACGCGAAGTCCGCGGCAGAGGCGACCGCCCCCAGCGGGCGTTGGCGGATCAGGGTCGCCACGCTCACCGCGACCGACACGCACGCTGCAGCCAGCCAGCACGCCAGATAGGCGGCGTCGTTGGGCGAGGACGCCAGACCGACACGGACCGCGGGAACCATCTGGGCCACCGTCCCCAACCGCACCCCGGCGATGAAGTAGGTGAACACCCGCTCGACACCGACCTTGGTCGTCGGCAGGTCAGTGACACGCCATCGTGCGTTCCGCCCCGCCATCGTGGCTCCCCAATAACCGTTCGAGTACGGCCGTGAGCTGCCGTTTCGTACCTTCGCCGGCGCAGATCCGGAGAAGCGCGCCGATCAATGTACTGCAGGTGAGGGGGTGTCCGACAGGCTCACAACGACCACTTCGACGCGACAGCGCGGATCGGCTGAATGCCGGTCGCCCTCAGCCGATCGGCCACCCTCAGCAGATCGGTCACGATCGCCCGGGCCAGGCGATTCTCGCGGATTCGTCGGGTCACAGCGATCATCGGCATGGCAACGATGAGGGGCCATTGGGGGGCACACAACCGGCTGAGGCCGTACCTGTGCACGACGACGCCCGGCCGACGGATGTGTGCCGTCGGCCGGGCGGTCCAGCATCAGTCAGCCGAAAGCGTCAGACCAGGTTCGACAAGGCTCGATAGGTGTTGGTGCCGGGCACGCCGTCGAGCGGTCCGGTGTAGCCGCCGATCTGTGCCAGCCGCTGCAGTGCCACGTAGGTTCCCGCGCCGGGCACGCCGTCGATGAGACCCGAATAGCCGGATCCCCGCAGGCAGGACTGGATGCCGCGCCAGCTGAAGGACCCCAGCACACCGTCCGCCGGCCCGCTGTAGCCGCCGAGCTTGGCCATGCGCTGCATCGCGGCGTACGTGTTGGTGCCCGGCACGCCGTCGATCGGCCCGGTGTAGCCGAAGCGGCGCAGCACCGTCTGCACGCCCTTCCAGCTGTTGACGCCCATGACACCGTCGATCGGGCCCGCGTAGCCGCCGGCGGCGGCCAGGGTCTGCAGTCCCTTGTAAGTGTTGGTCCCGGGAGCGCCGTCCAGCGGCCCGCTGTAGCCGTATCCGCGGAGCACGGGCTGGACTCCCTTCCAGGTGTTGGCGCCGGGAACCCCGTCGATCGGCCCGGTGTACCCGCCGGCCACGCCGATCTTCTGCAGAATGGTGCCGTCCGCGGCCGAGATCGGCCCAGGGCCGCCGCTGGTCACGGTCAGGTAGGAGCGCAACGCCGCGAAGGTGTTCGGGCCGGGTACGCCGTCGACCGGCCCGGTGTAGCCATAGCCGGCCGCCAGCCGCTGCAGACCGCTGTAGGTGTTGGACCCGGGTACGCCGTCGACCGGGCCCGTGTAGTAGCCGCCAGCGGACAGGACCGCCTGGACACCCTTCCAGCTGTTGACGCCCATGACACCGTCGACTGGCCCGGTGTACCCGCCTCGCTGGGCGATCTGCTGCAGAGTCTGGGCATCCGCGGTGGCGATCGTGACGTTCCCGTCGACCTGGGCCAGATACCCGCGCAGCCCGGCGTACGAGTTGGGGCCGAGGACGCCGTCGACCGGCCCGGTGTAGCCGCCGCGTTGAGCCAGCAGCTGAAGTCCCTTGTACGTGTTCGTCCCCGGTACGCCGTCGACCGGGCCGCTGTAGAGACCAAGCTGCTTGAGCAGCGTCTGAATGCCTTTCCAGCTGTTGGGGCCGAGCACCCCGTCGAGCGGTCCGGTGTACCCGCCCAGCTGCGCGACGCGCTGCAGCGTGACGCCGTCGGCCAGGGAGACGTCGGGTGCCGGATCGGGTACCGGGTTCGGCCCCGCCGGTGGCAGCGTCGCCGTGCCGAACGCGTCGGCCTTCGCCAGGTTCATGTCGACGGCGATGCCCTTGACCGAACCAGAGCTGCTGAACTGGTGGATCGCCCAGGTCGGATAGGCGGTCCCGATACGCGGACTACCGGCCGCCGCACCGTAGTCGGCGATCCACAGCTTCGCCCCGGTCGCCTGGGTCTGCGTCCAGGTACGCGAGGTGAGCAGCGAGGAGTAGGTATACAGGAACGGCGTCGCGCCGAGGCGCGCTTTGACGATGTTGATGAAGCTCGCCGTCTGCGCATCCGTCCACACCGGACTCTGGTCGACTCCTTCGACGTCGATCATCAGCGGGTCACCGGCGCGGTAGTCGTGCAGGCGGGTGAGGAAGTAGTCGGCGTCGCCGGACGCGGTGCCCCATCCGGTCATCCAGTAGTGGCCGACGAGGAAGCCGGCCGCCCGGGCGGCGTCGACCTGCCGAACGTAGTACGGCGCGGTGTACGGCAGATGCGTACCGTCGTTGGAACCGCCCGACTTGACCACGCAGAAGCGGAATCCGGCGCTGCGGGCGGCCAGGAAGTCGAGGTTGGCCTGGCTGGTGCCGACGTCGATGCCGTAGATCAGGCTGCCCGCGGGCGGGGTGGGCGCGGGGCCGGGGGCGGGCGGCGACGACGGTGGATGCGCGGCCAGCCAGTTCGCCACCCCGCGGATGGTGTTGGGTCCGAGGATCCCGTCGACCGGCCCGGTGTAGCCGCCGTCGCGGGCGAGGCTCTGGATCGCCTTGTAGGTGTTGGCGCCGGGTACGCCGTCGATGGGACCGGTGTAGCCGTATCCCCGGACCGCGGTCTGCACGCCCTTCCAACTGTTGACGCCCATGACGCCGTCGACCGGCCCGGTGTAGCCGCCGCGCTGGGCGAGGGTCTGCAGGACCTTCTGGTCGTCGGCCGTCAGGGTGTACGCAGAGCCGCCCGGACCGGGCGTGCCGACGTCGGCCATCCGGGAGCCGACGTTGTCGAGGGTCCAGCCCAGGTACACGAGTCCGGTCAGCGAGTTGTACCGGGCCACGGACTGCGTTCCGATGCAGTAGCCACCCGGGGCGAAGTCCTCGCCGCCGGACAGATGCGATGTCGCCATGAGGCAGCGGGTACCGCCGCCGTCGAGGTCCAGAGCGACGTGGCCGGGGTCGCCTGGATCGCCCCACCAGTGGAACGCGCCCCTGGGCGCGGCCGAGTAGTCGTGGTTGTCCGGTCCGGACGCGAGATATGCCTGGTACGCGGTGGGTGCCGAGCCGGCCAGGGCACAGGCCCGGAACATCAACGCCTGGCACATGCCGGACCAGTTGTAGCCGTTGTAGAAGCCGCCGCCACCGGCATCCGTGACGTGCTGACGGGCCCACGATTCGGCCCCGGCGACCGTTCTGGTCAACGCAAACTCCTTTGTTCGCAGCGCGGCGGCGCGTCTTGACGGCTCGCCGCGGACGTTGTCATGGGTCAGGCCACCGAGATGCGGGCGACGGCGAGGATGGTCTCGGAACCGACCAGTTGGGCGCGCAGCACCGGGTCCGCGCCGGTGTTCCGGGTCGGCACGGGTCCGACCCGAAGCCGGTCGTCCAGGCGTACGCTCCCGTTGCCGTCCAGATCGAGATCGACGTATCCGTGCCGGCGTGGGCGCTTCAGCCCTTCCGACGTCTCGAACCACACACTGCCGCTCACGGCGTCCGCGGCGCTGATCGAGAACCGGACCCGGCGCCCGGCCAGCGGGCGACCGCCGGCCGTCAGGCTGAATGCCACTCCGGCGGCCTCGATTCCAGTCGCATCCGCCGGGTGCCACGAGTAGGCGGCGGCTGAGAACGATCCTTGTTGTCCGGGCGCGGCCGCCGACGCCGCAGCACCATGGACGCCCAGAAGGAGTCCGGGCACGAGTACGCCTGCGCTGTAGAGCACGGAACGCCGGGAAACACCCCGCGGCCCGTCTGACGATTCAGGCATCCTGCCTCCAATCGATAGGTTGAGATGGGTAGCTGATGAGGGGCTGAGTTGGTCTTGCTACCCCGGTGCCGTGCTCCACCAGTTGGTCGGCGTGTCCCCGTCCGGCCAGAACTCGAGCAGGTCGCCGGGTGCCAGCCCGAGCGCATGTTCGATCTCGGCAGGCGTCGCGGAGGCGAGGTAGTCCGACAACGTGTCGGTGATGTCCTTCCAGTAGCCGCGCAGCGTGCTCTCGCCCGTGAAGAGGCGCCGGGCGAGTTGCCCGTAGCTGAATCCCCGGGCACGACCGTGCAGCACCTGACGCTGCCGTTCGGTGAGCACGGTGATCGCCTTGCGCCGCACCAACACTTCGAGAAGTCCGATGACCGAATGAGGGATCACCGTCCCGCCACCCGCGACCTCGACGAAGTTCTGCTGCGCCGCGGCGGCGGACAGCGACTTCGACACGATCCCGTGAGCGCCCGCCGCGATACAGGCGGCCAGGACGAACCGGCGCTCCTCCTGGCTGTAGGCGCAGACCCGATACCCGCCGGCGGTCAACGCGCGGATCGCGGCGATGCCCTGCCGCACATCGGGCTGTGCGGCGTTGGCGAGATGCAGGTCAAGCACCACCAGATCGACCTGCGGGCCTTTCCGCATGAACTCCTCCACCGTGGGAACGGCCGCCACGACCTGGATCTCCGGCATCAGGATCGCGATCGACTCCCGGATGACGGCGGCGTCGTCGACGACGGCCACGGCCGGTCTCACTCCGCCTCCCGTGTGCGCTGAGCGGGCAGCCCGGGAACAGCCGGCCCCGCGTACGCGATCGTCACCGTCGTCCCCTCCCCCTGTGTGGTCACGCCACGGCGTACAGGCCTGGACGCGGGTTCTTTTCGCGGCGGGCCGGCTCAGCCGCGACTGCTTGCGAGGCGTTCCGCGCGGTGTGCCGCATGAACGTGCTGAACATGCGGCACACCAGCGCGGCCGTGGCATTACGGGCTCGGTGGGATGGGGTTCCACGGAACGTTCGGCACCGGGGCGGACAGGGCCGCGCTGATCCCCGCCGCGTACGCGGTGGTGCCCTGATCGTTCGGGTGGAACGAGGCCATGCTTATTGGCGAGTCGTCGCCATCGCCCTGTGTCACCAGCGTCAATCCGTTGATCCAGTTCTGGCCCAGCACCTCACAGGCGTCGTGCCGGAGGAACCGGTCGTCGACGGGGGCGAACGTCACGTTCAAACCTTCGGTCGCCCACAACTTGACCACCGTGTCGCCCTGCTTTCGCGTCAGGTACGTCTGCAGCGGAAGGATGGCGCTCAATTCCCAGGGCTCGACCCAGCAGGCTTCGGCGTCGTCGATCTTGAACACCGTCGGGTACGTAGCGAGCACGATCTTCGCGTTCGGCGCCTGCGTATGGATCTTGCGAAGCAGCTTCTCCAGGTCGGGGATCGTATGGTCGTCCAGTTGGTCGTACACGGAGTCCCAGATCGGCGACTGATCGCACAACGGCTGGCTCACGCAGGTGCTGAGGACGTCGCCGAAGACCCCGCCGTCATTCCCGCCGATCGTCAGGATGACGTAGTTGGTGTCGGCGCTCAGGACACCGGAATAGACCTGCGGATATTCAAACCACTGTCCCCTTCCGCGGTATCCGTCGGGTTCGCTGGTGACGCGGGAGTACCAGGGCACGGTCAACTGCTCGGTCACCGCCCCGGAACACGCCACGAAGCCCAGCTCGACAGCAGAGCTCCACTGGTTCTCCAGGGCGCCCACCGACTGGCTCATACCGGGCATCACCAGCTTCCTCGCCCACGCGTCGGGGCTGCGGCGGCAGGAGTTCTGCCACTTCAGATCCCCACCGTCGGTATTGGTCTCGGCGTAATAGCCCGCCGCTCCCGAGGCCGCCGGATCTCCGGTTCCCTCGCCGGACGAGTAGGAGTCGCCGAGGACGGCCACCTTCACGGGTTCGCGACTCAACGGCTGGAACGCCATCGCATCCCACGCCACGTTCTCGGTCCCGTCGCCGTCGAGGGTGACGTTGGTGAGGCTCACGCGCGGCACGCCGTTGAACTTGAACGAGCCCAGCGAGACCCAGTTGTTGGCCTGGCGCTTCTGGTTGAGGTAACGAACGGTCGAGCGTCCGTCGCCCAGGTTGATCGTGTACTTGGCCTGCTGAGTCCGGGCTCCGTGGTCGGGCAGGTGGACCGCCACCCGCATCCAGCCGGTCACGGAACGGTTGAGTGTCCAGGTGCCGACCACTTCGAGGCGGTCCTGAATACCTCCGGGGCTCCCCGATCGCGTGTGGCCGAAGAGGAAACGCCCGCCGAAACCCGCTCCGAGCTGATGGATGTCGACCTTGGCGGGCATCGTGCCGTCGGGGTCGACCGCGAAGCTCATCGCGAAAGTGCCGCTGCTCGCGACGTCCGCGCACGGCCGGACGGACGGGACACCGTTCAGGTCTTCGTCGACGATGTACGCACCCGGCGGCGCGGCGTTGCCCGACGCCGACGCGCTGCGGCTGCAATTCGGCGGGTACGAGGTCCCGTTGGCTTCCTCCGCCCAGTCGGAGGGGAATCGCACGAACTCGTATCCGCACTCAAGGCTGCAGTTCTTCCACTTCGCGGGCCGGTTGTACCAGCATCGGAAGTCCGGGAAGCCGTTCTGGGCGCTCCGGCAGGGGCCGGGGACGTCCGGAATCGCGTCCTCATCCCATGGGATCTCACCGACCAGCTCCTTGGCGCACCGGTTCGTGTCGTCGCAGAACAGGTCCATCGGCGGCTTCACCTTGTACCGGTAGTCGTCGCTGTTCCACCACGCGCCTCGGAACGCGGGCACCTCGACCCCGGGCGCCTCGTACAACCCCATCGGCCACGCCGCCCATCCCATGACCCGCTCCGGGTAGGGCCACCAGTTCGGGTGCACGGCATCGACGAAGTGGTTGTTGTGCAGGAACGGCTGGCGCGCCGGGTCGTACTTGGGGTTGGCGGGGTTGTTGTGCCAGCCGACTCCCCAGGCGCCGTTGTTGTTCGCGGCCTCGGACTGCGGGTAGAAACCCGAGTTGTACGCCCACGTGGCGTAGAACCAGTTCTCGATGTTCTCCGGATCGCCGTCGTTGATGATCAGCCCGGCGCTGTAGGTCTGGTTCCACTTCTGCACGAGGATCTGCAGTCCGGCGGCGATGTTGGAGGCGTAGTCCAGCGCGATCGCGTGTTGCTGCTGGGAGGTGCGCTGGCCGATCCGCATGCCGTCGGTCACTTGCATCACGCCGTAGCCGCAGTCCGCCTCGGCCATGTTGATGTCCCAGTCGTCGCTCTCGTCGCCGTTGTAGATGTCGATGCCGTAGTAGTTGCTGATGAGCGGGTTGCCGGTGACGCCGGGCATGGCGTACCTCGAGGCCTGCCACAGGTTGGATTCCTGCATCGCGATGCCGAGGACGACCTGCGCCGGGACGGTACGCGTGGGCCAGCCGGCGAGCGCCGGTGTCGGGAACAGCTGCATCGGCTTGGTGGCGTCCAGCGCGACCCGGGTACGCCAACCGTCCACGCCGGTGGGATTCCACCTGGCGTCGAGGTTCTTCGTGACCGCCTGGTTCACCGCCCATTCGACCTGCCGCGGCTTCGGCTGCATCGCCTGCCGCCGCTGGTCGTTGCGAGCGATCGCACAGGTCCGTTCAGTGGACGACTCGGGAAGATCGTCGCCGACCAGACCGTTCGTCACGGCCGCCACGCTCGCCGACATGAGGTTCAGCGCCGGCGAGATCTGATCACCAGCTTGTGTGCCTGCCGCACTCCCCAGCTCGGCCGGGTCGGCGCCCATGCGTACCGTCTGGTTCGTGGCCGGGACCGTGAGCGACAGCTCGACCGGGGTGGCCTCGTCCTGGGTCGGTGCGCCGCGCTCCTTCGTCCAGCTGACGTCGTGGACGAAGGCCGCGGCCGTGGTGCTGGCGCTCGCGCCCGGTGCGACCTTCGGGTAGTGCTTGAGATAGGCCGCCGAGACGCGGACCGTCGCCGCGCCGAGAATCGCGACCTTGCCACGTGCGGCCGGGGCCAGGCCGAAGTCGCCGAAGACGCCCCGAGCGACCTCCACCGGACGCGTCGCCGAGCTGTCGGCGGTGGCGGACGTGAGCGAGCCGCTCTTCGCGAGCTGGCTGCGGCTCAGGCGTAGCGCGACCTGCTCCTCCGGGCCGTTCGTCGCGGCCGCCGCAGTGGCCGTGCGCGACGCCTCGCCGCCCGGAGCCGCCGCGGCGACACGATCGAGGAACACCACGCCGCCGTCGGCGTCAGCGGTCAGCTGGAAAGGCACCCCGGTGGTCTTGGCGACCATCGCAACCGCGCCGCGGTCGCCGATCCGCACGATGTGCGCGCCCTTGGCCGCGACGATCTCGGTCCGGCTCAGCGGAATCGCCGACGTCACCTGCCCGTCGAGTTCGACCGGCTGAGCGGCGACCGCGCCGCGCCGGGTGTCGATGATCGCCAGCCGGGTTCGCCCCTGGTCGTCATGGGCTTTCGCCTGCGTCAGAACAGCGAGGTCGTCGGCGCCGCACCCGGGGTTGAAGTAGGCGAGTGAAGCGGTGACACCCAGTTTGGTCACCCGGCCGGTCCGCAGCTCGACCACCGCCGCGAAGCCGCCCCGGTCGTAGAGGTCGGGCTTGTTCGTGAACGCCCGGGGCGCGTACACGGCGACGACCTTGTCACCGGAGGACGTCAGGCACGCCTGCCCGATCCACTGGTCGACATCGACCAGGCTCTCTCGCAGGGTGGCGACGACGCGCCACTTGTAGCCCTCGGCCGCGGCGGCCTTGAGGATGTGGAACCCACTCCCGTCGGCCGAGGTGGTCCAAGCGACATCGGCCGACGTCTTCCATCGGGAGGTCAGGACGCGGGCACGGTCCCGTTCCGGAACCGCCTGAGGTGCGCGCCCGTCGCCGGGCGACTCAGGCCGCCGGTCGCCGGACGCCGCGCTGCTCAGCCTGCGGTCGGCAGGTTGAGCCGCATGGGCGTACGTGGTGGGGATGAGGACGAGTGCAGCCACAAGCAGCAGTACGGCGTGCTTGCGGGCACGAACAACTGTGGGACGGGTCTGCATGTGCGTCTCCGGGGTGGGGAGGGCTACGGGGGCTCGCGTTCACGCCGGCCGGGTGCAGCCGGCAGGGGTTCGGCTTCGTCCGCCGAGGACCGCCGTCGTGCGATGGGCTGCGGAGCGAGAGAGGGCCGAGCCACCGGCCCGGTACCCTCCCATCGGCGATCAGAGTCCGAACCACCCGACACGGATGGCCATGTCGAAGCCGCGCCAGGTGTTGGGGCCGGGAACGCCGTCGATCGGGCCGGTATAGCCGCCGTTCCGGGCGATGAGCTGGATGCCCTTGTAGGTGTTCGTACCGGGGATGCCGTCGGCCGGACCGCTGTAGACGCCGCTGCGCGTCAGGTACCGCTGGACGCCCATCCAGGTGTTGACGCCGGGGTATCCGTCAGCGGGTCCGGTGTAGCCGGAGGCCGCCGCCGGTCCAGCCTGGACACGGCACCACATCGGCCTGTCGCTGGCGCTACCGCTGTACGTCAGGACGTACATGTTGTCCCTGCAGAACTGGGTGATGCTGGAGTTGCCCGCGTACGCCGGCTGAGCGAGCGTCAAGCCGGCGAGCGAGATCGCGATGGCCATTGCGGAGGTGCGCTTCCAGTTCATGGTGTTCCTCTCCGAGAACGTTCACGCGAGCCAGGCGTTGCGCTCCAATCAATACAAAAGGGACCTTGCATCCGTCACCGGGGTACCGGCGGGACGCCCAACCTCTGACTGTGCGCGCTGTGCGATCTTGACCGAATGCACTTACCGTGATCGATCTGAAGCGGACTCTAGTTGTCCTACGCGGCCGTCCGCACCCAACGAATCCGCGAAAACCGCACAGTCATCCGCGCCGGCAGCCCGTTCGGGACGCACGTGCGAGCATGAGCGGAACAACGATGCTGACGACCCGTCACCCGCGCTCGTCCCAGACTTCAGGCGACGAGGAGCTACGCGGTTTCGGAGGATCCGGCCCGGGCTGATCAGCACCGCCTCGTGGCCGGATATGGCCGGCTTTCAGCTCGGCCGGCTGCGCGTCGGCGGCCGGCCCGGCGGCGTGGCGTCGCTGAAACGCTGGGACTCATGAGGCAAACCCTTCTGCCATCGCGACGAACTGTAGTGGGTACGGCGCGGTCATGGCCGC